>JANLPX010000388.1:0-4727 GCA_031367485.1 Alphaproteobacteria bacterium
ACCGGCAACACCCCGCCAGCGATCAATCCCTCACAGGCCGCGCGGCCTAACTGAGCAACGATCTCAGAGTCTTCACCATAGGCGCGATCACCAATGACGTCGTGAGCGCCACGCTCGGGCACATCCAAAACCGGTAGGCAATTGACCGTGATGCCGAGTGCGCGAAGGTCATGGGCCAGCAGGCGCGCGCCTAATCGCGCGATCTCCCGCCGCAGCAAGGGGTCGTTGGCGGCCAGCGTCCCATAGGCCCGCCCCGCCGGATAGCGCCGCCAGTGGGGTGGCCCGAGACGTTGCACCCGCCCGCCCTCTTGGTCGATCAGGATCGGGGCATGTTCGTTGCCAACAGCCTCTCGCAATGCCGTAACCAGGGCACGGACCTGATCTGGTGACTCGACATTGCGCTTGAAGAGGATGAACCCCCAAGGACGGACGTCGTTGAAGAACGCCCGCTCCTCAGGGGTCAGGGTCGTGCCTTGGCAGCCGAGGATGGCGGCGCGGACGTTCACTTCACGAAGCAGGACTTACCGGCAGCCTTGAGCTTATCGCAGAAGGCCGTTGCGTCGACCCGGCTACCAAAGCCAGTCACCGTGGTGCGGTAGAGCGTGGCACTGCCTTTCGGAACCGCCTCGACGCGCTTGCCCTTGCCGGGTGCCAGTTTCACGGCTGCGCTCCACTGTTGATCGGCCAAAGCCTGAGAGGAAAACGCACCAATCTGGACAGAAGTACCTCCGCTTGGCGTGCTTGGCGTCGGCGCAGCTTTCGGCGCTGCCGGTGGCGCGACCAAAACCTTGGTAATCGGCGGCTTCACAGGCGGCGTTTTCATTGCAACAGCCACGGGTTTGGCCGGAAGGGGCTGTGGTTTGGCGCTGGGTAATGGCGCGGGCTTGGTCGCCGCCGGTGCCACAACGATCTTCGGTGCCACAGTGACCGGCGCAGGTGTAAACTTGATAGCCGGAGGTGGCGGCGGGGACGCTGTGGTAACCGTTGGTTTTAGCGCCGGTGCGGGGGAGCTTAGCGGCATGGCCGCGACGGGACCACGCGCTTGGACCGCTGCATTAGGCGCAGGCTGCGTCATAATATCCGACGCCGAGGCCATCGGTTGAAAACCTGTTCGGACCTTTGGCTGCTCTGGCGGTGCAGTGAAGTTTGGGGCCGTTGGTGTCTCTTGTCCCTCTGCCTGACGATATATCTGCAAGCCCTGGGCTGCATCTGTCGGCTGTGCACCCGCAGGTGCCGGTGATTTGATCTGACCAACCGGCGTTCCAATCATCGGGGGCGGCCCCGATGTCTGTTGCTGTCCAGAGCGATAGAAAATGAAGATCGCGCCCAGCAGGACCAGCAATACCAGCCCGCTGACGATCAGCATCATCGGAGCGGGTCCCCGCCCGCGCACGGGCTGGCGCGTATCAAACTGCAAAGGCGGCTCGGTCGGGGGCGTATAGGCACCGCGATCAGAATTGGACATCGGAGTCTCCGAAAGCTCGGACCGCGCGAATCACCCTCGCGCAGTGAAATGACAGTTTAGCGGTCCCCGACCCGCCTTCGTAACCCCTGCCCCAATCCTTCTTAGCTCAGTTCCAGATATCTAACTGAAAGAGTTTGCGGTGTTCCTCGATCGCATATCGGTCAGTCATCCCTGCGATGTAGTCGCAAACCACGCGGGCACGAGCCATGTCGTCGCGATCCTGCGCCTGAACGAACCACTCCCCCGGCAAGACATCGGGTTCAGCCATGAACAGCTGAAACATCTCAGCCAGGATCCGGCGGGCCTGACTTCGCGTGCGGTTGACCCGCCAGTGGCGATACATTCGGTTGGTCAGAAACTCCCGCAAGGCTCCCAGGTCTTCCAGCATCCGGCGCGAAAATCCGACCAACGCATGGTCAAGATTGCGGACGCCCTCGGGGCTCCCAACCTTGGTGGTGGCAGCGCGACGCCCGGTCTCAGCAATCACATCATCGACCATGGCCCCGATCATCCGACGTACAGCTTCCAGCCGCACAATGCCCTGATCGAGGTCGGGAAAATCGTTGAACACACCGTGCAATATCGGCCCGATCAGCGGCACGTCCAATAGTTCCTTCAAGTGGAATATTCCGGCCGCGACCCCGTCGTCCACATCATGGTTGTTGTAGGCGATGTCATCGGCCAGGGCCGCAACCTGTGCCTCCGCTGAGGCCCAAGTGCCCAATCGCAGATCATAACCCGCGCTGAACTCTGAGATCGCGTTCCAAGATGGGTTGCTGAGCTTTCCCGTCACTGGACCATTGTGCTTGATCACCCCTTCCAAGGTTTCCCAAGCGAGATTCAGGCCGTCCCACTTGGGGTATCGGCGCTCCAATTCGGTGACGACCCGAAAGGTTTGCACATTGTGATCAAAGCCGCCAAAGGCTCTCATTTGGATCTGTAGTTCGTCTTCGCCGGCATGACCAAACGGCGGGTGACCCAAATCGTGGCCCAGAGCGATGGTCTCGGCCAGATCGGCTTCCAGCCCCATGGCAGTGGCGGCCGACCGCGCAATTTGCGCAACTTCCAGCGAGTGCGTTAGCCGAGTCCGGAAATGATCGCCCTCATGGGCCACGAACACCTGGGTCTTTTCCTTCAAACGGCGGAAGGCGCTGCAATGGATGATCCTGTCGCGGTCCCGGGCAAAGGGTGTGCGAGTGCGGCTATCGGGCTCAGCGATCCTGCGACCCAGCGACTTGGCGGCATCTTCTGCAAAAACGGCGCGAGGCGTGATCATTCGCAAACTTTTCCGTATATTGATCCCTTGGTGCGAGGACCAAGCGGCCTCATATAGTGCAGGCGAAAGACGAACACACCATGACCACGCCCGACCTGACCCTATCGCCCGCCGCTGCCCAGCGCCTAAAAGCCCTGTCGGCGACTGAAGGCCACCCGGTCATGCTGCGCGTTGCCGTTGAGGGTGGTGGCTGCTCGGGCTTCCAATATCAGTTCGACCTAGTAGACCACAGCAACGCCGACGACCTGCGCATCGAACGCGACGGGGCCGCGGCCCTGGTCGACGAGATGAGCCTCGTCCTCCTCAAAGGCTCCGAGATCGACTTCATCGACGAACTGGCCGGCGCGGAATTCAAGGTGCGAAACCCCAACGCCAAATCCAGCTGCGGCTGCGGGGTCAGCTTCTCGATTTAGGACTTATTGTAATATCACCTGCAATGTGATATCTAGAATTGATGAGGTTGGTTCTGGATACCAATATCGTCGTAGCAGCGATGCGAAGCCCAAGCGGGGCATCCGCTGCCCTCCTGCGTGAGGCACGGCGCGGGCGGGTTCAACTCCTGGCGAATGTTGCGCTGGCAATAGAATATGAAGCTGTGGGTCGGTTGGCCGAGCATCGACTGGCAAGTGGACTGAGTGACGCCGACATCGCTACATTTCTCGATGTCGTTGTTGCAATGATCGAGCCAGTCGACACCCACTTTATGTGGCGACCGCAACTGCGCGACCCCGCCGACGAGTTTGTTCTGGAGGCCGCAGTCAACGGCGGTGCCCTAGCAATAGTCACCTTCAATCTTCGAGACTTTGGGACAGCGCCCGGAAGGTTTGGAATTGACCTTCTAAAACCGGCCGATGCCTTGAGAAGGATCCAACAGTGAAAACCCAACAAAGCACTTATCCGCTTCGTCTTCCGATCTCCGTCAAGACTGAGGTTGAGCGTGTTGCGCGGCTCGACGGGGTCAGTATCAACCAATTTGTTGCGACAGCAGTTGCTGAGAAACTAGCGTCCATGAACACGGCGACTTTCTTCGCCGAACGTCGTGATCGTGCGGACTTCGACGCCTTCGATCGGATCATGGCGCGCAAGGGTGGCAGCGCTCCAGCCATCGATGATCGGATCGAATGACCACTGATGTCTCGTTACTCCCCCTGATCGAACAAATTGATGATGGCCGCTTTACTGTTCTACCGCGACGGTTCCAGCTTGGTGTTGATCACCCAGCCGGTGTTGTCATTCTCATCAGCAACTTCCCACCACAGGCCATTTTTCTGACCGGTCGGATAGACGATTGAGCCCGGCGGCAGGGTACGCACGAGTGCCCCCTTTGCATCGGCGATCCGGCGCATGTTCAAGGGCGCGGTGGCCGTGAAGGTTTTGGATGGCGCGGCCTGCGCCGCAGTTGGACCATTGCTTAGCAAGCCCAGGTCGCTGACCATCTTCGAATAGGCCTGGATGAATGATAGGGTCACGATCCGACCGGTATCGGTGTCTTCATAGCCGCCGCCAACCACGCCGCCGAAGCCGCCCCAACCGCCACCACCGCCACCGGCACTCCAACTGATATCGTTCTTCACAGCATAGCCGTCTTGGACTGAGACTGTTTCTGTGGTCCGCACATTCGTCAGGGAGAGGACGGTGTTGGCTTCCAGCTTGCGGGTCTTGATGCCGCCCACCAGACCGCCAACCCGGCCACCGATCAGGCCACCGGCAATACCGGCCAGGGCGCTGCCGCCTGCATTGCCGTTGCTGGCCTGTACCTCGGCCACCAAAACATAATCGGCCGCCTTGATCTGGCCCTGGCCCACATTGGAGCCCCGCTGTAGGCCCAGATTGCTACCGATATTACGCTCGGTCGAGGCTGCGTTCAGGCCCGCGCCACGATCAACGAGGTTAAAGCAACCCGACTTTTGCACGATCATCTTCAGCAGCTTTTCGGGTGGCGCCAGGTTGAACTGCGTCCAGCCATAGGGGTCGTCGCCATTGGCG
>JANLPX010000401.1:0-5124 GCA_031367485.1 Alphaproteobacteria bacterium
TCAAGTCCAAGGACTTGCTGATCGAGGCCTGGCTGAGACGGCGGGCTGAGGCAGCGCGGACTGAGACGCTGGCAATCCCCGGTTCTGCGATGGAGCGTCTACGAACGGCGTTCGCACGCTTGGAACCCCAGGTCGTCCATCCAGCGTACCGAGGTTGCCCTTTCGTGAACGCTCTGGCCGAGTTGGCCGACCCGACCCATCCCGCCGCAGCCGTCGCCAAGGTTTATAAGGCCGATCGCTTGGCTTGGTTTGCCGCGATCGCCGAGGAGCTGGGCAAACCAGAAACCCATGCCGAGATCCTGATGACCTTATGGGAAGGCGCTCTGGCGCGGGCCGTGATCACCCGAAGCCCTGACTCGGTCAAAGCGGCTGTTGCAGCGGCGGAGCTAATCCTGGCCTAAACGGGCGCGTCTCCCGCCACCGTCGTGCGGTGCATCAGGCGTAGGTGGCCGTCATAGCCGCCCTCGGCGAAGTGGACGGTGCAGCGGTTGTCCCACATCAGTAGGGTGCCGGCCGCCCATTTATGGCGGAATATGTAGTGTGGCTGGGTTATGTGGCTGAATAGGTAGCCAAGAATCGCATTGCTCTCACCCTCGGTGAAGCCCTCAATGCCGACGGTGTAGGTGGGGCTGACATAGAGCGCCTTGCGGCCCGTCACGGCATGGGTGCGGACCAGCGGGTGCGTGCGCGATTTATCCGCCTCTGCCGAGGTCAGGATTTTCATGGTGCGCTTCTCGGTCTCCTGCGCAAAGGACCCTTTGGAGCCATAGGGTCGCCTGGCCGAGTGGATGGCCTGCATGGGGGCGAGCATCAACTTCATATTGTCAGACAAGTCTTCATAGGCCCGCGCGCAATCGGCAAATAGCGTATCGCCGCCCACCGGTGGCGTGACCTCTGCCCTCAGGATAGTGGCGGCGGGCGGGGTATCTTGGAAGCTCCAGTCAGAGTGCCAGCCACCACCGAAATTGGTGGCCTTCTCGTCGGGCTCGCGGCGCAACTCAAGCACATTGGGATGACCCGGCATCGGGGCTATATAGGGGTCGTGACCGAAACCACCCATCTGCAGGGTGAAGGCTTCGAGCTGATCTAGGGTGAGCGGTTGGCCCGGGAAACTCAACACACCGTGGCGCGCCCAGGCAACCTTCATCTCGGCCATGGTCTCGGGCACCAAGGGTTTCGAAAGATCGACGCCAGTGATCTGCGCGCCGAATCCGCTCTGCGTCGGGTGGGCCTTCAGGGTCTGGTAGGTCTCGGTCGCGGCGTGTGCCATGTCGCTGTCTCCCAATTGCGCCCCCTTATCAATAAGGGCTTGCCAGACATCAAACACCCGTTTGCAACGCGCGCGTAGTCCTGTAATCGAACCTCGCCATGACTGATAATGCTGAAACGAACGACCAACAACTGATCGCACTGGTCCCCGATCGCAAGGTTTCCGTTAAGGAAACCTTTGGCGTGGATGTGGATATGATGGTGCCGGCCTTCTCGATTAAGGACGCCCATGTTCCCGACCTGGATCCATCTTACCAGTTTGATCCGGAGACCACGCGGGCCATCTGCGCCGGGTTTGCTCATGATCGTCGGGTGATGATCCAGGGCTATCACGGCACCGGGAAATCCACCCACATCGAGCAGGTGGCCGCGCGCCTCAACTGGCCCCTCATCAGGGTGAACCTGGACAGCCACGTCAGCCGCATCGACCTGGTCGGCAAGGACGCCATCGTCCTGAAAGACGGCAAGCAGGTCACTGAATTCCGCGAGGGCATTCTGCCCTGGACCATCCAGCGGCCCATGGCCCTTGTGTTCGACGAATATGACGCCGGACGCCCGGACGTGATGTTCGTGATCCAGCGCATTTTGGAAGCTCAGGGCAAGCTTACCCTGCTCGACCAGAACCGCGTGATCCGGCCCAACCCCTATTTCCGGCTGTTCTCGACCACCAACACCATCGGTCTGGGCGACACCACCGGTCTCTATCACGGCACCCAGCAGATCAACCAAGGGCAGATGGACCGTTGGTCAATCGTCACTACGCTGAACTATCTTGCCCATGATGTTGAGGCCGAGATCGTGCTGTCTAAGTCGCCCAACTATAACAATGCCGAGGGCAAGCGCACGATTGCGGCCATGGTTCGCGTGGCCGACATGACCCGCAACGCCTTCATGAACGGCGACATCTCCACCGTCATGAGCCCGCGCACCGTGATCACCTGGGCCCAGAACGCCGAGATTTTCAATGGCGACCTGGCGCTGTCGTTCCGGATGACCTTCCTCAACAAGTGCGACGAGCTAGAGCGCGGCACGGTGGCGGAGTTCTTCCAGCGGGCGTTCGGGCAAGAGTTGCCCGAGAGTACGGCACGGGTGCGGGTGGCTTAGGGGCTTGACCCCACCGCCACACGCGTCGGCGCGAGCAAGCCCTGTAGTCTGACCGTGGAATAGCCAAAGAAAAGGGCGCGAAGCTCCAGCTACCGCGCCCTAATCTTTGTCAGAAGGAAGCCGGTCAACCCCCAGTAATCTTCTTTCCGACGAAGAGGCCCAATACCAAAAACACGACCACACCGGCCACGAAGATAAAGAACAAAAGCTTGGCGATTTCAGCCGATGCACCGGCCAAGCCTGTGAAGCCAAACGCACCGGCGATCAGCGCGATCACCGCCATGATCAAAGCCCATTTCAACATCTTCAACTCCTCAATTTTCCGCCTAGTTATTAATTCCAACTCCAGATCGGCCGATCTCGTTCCCACAGAGTGTTGTAATCGCCCAACAGCACGCTTTCCTCACCTTGCGTCGTCGGGTTATGAGGTCTGACAATGTCCAAGAACCCTGAGAGTCCGATCGAGCCCTTCAAGCGCGCCCTGGCCAATGCGGCCCGCTCGCTGGCGGAGAGTGCTGACCTAGAGATCGTCTACTCGGGCGAGGGGCCACTGTTGCAGGGCAACCGCGCGGTGCTCCCCCACCCGCCCCGCGACCTGACCCCGGCCGACGCGGCGCGCATTCGCGGATTGGCCGACCAGATGGCGCTGCGGGTCGCCCACCACGATGCGGCGATCCATGCCAAATCGCGGCCCGGTTCAGCTATGGGCCAACCGGTCTATGACGCCCTGGAACAGGTGCGGATCGAGGCCATCGGGGCAAATGCGCTAGGCGGCGTGAAGACCAACCTCAAGGCCGTGCATGATGCGGCCTGGGCGAAAAAGGTGTTCAACCCGATTGAGGCGCAGGCCAATCCCCCCATCGCCGATATCGTCTCGCTGCTGGTCCGCGAGCGGTTGACTGGCGTTGCACCGCCGCTGCAAGCCCAACCGCTGGTCGATCTGTTTAGGGCTGACATTGAGGCCAAGGCTGGGGCCGACATCGATAAGCTGGCCGACACGCTCGACAATCAGAAGGCTTTTGCTCGTCTGGCTCGCACCATCCTGCGCGACCTCTCTATGGGCGACGACTTATCAGATGCGCCTGATCAAGCCGATGATCAGGAAGACGAAGGCGAAGACGGCGAGGCTGAGAGCGAAGACGGCGATGAGGGTGACGGCGAAGGCCAGTCGCCCCAGCAGTCCTCCATGGACGACAGCGAGGCGACCCACAGCGAAAGCGAAGACGCCGACAGCCAGATGACTGACGCGCAGGACGATCCTAACGCCGAGGACAGTGACGAGCCGCCGGAGATGGGAGACGGCGAGCAGCCGGCCCGTCCGGAGATGAAGGGCGGCGACAAGCCGATCACCTACAAGGTCTTCACGACCGCCCATGACGAAGTGGTGGCCGCCGAGGAACTTTGCGATCCGGAAGAGCTGACGCGTCTGCGGGCCTATCTGGACCAACAGCTCGCCAGCCTGTCCAGCGTGGTCTCACGCCTAGCCAACAAGCTGCAGCGCAAGCTGATGGCGCAGCAGAACCGCTCTTGGTCCTTCGACCTTGAGGAAGGTATCCTCGATGTCGCTCGCCTGACCCGGGTGATCATCGACCCCACGGCACCTCTGTCATTCAAGGAAGAGAAGGACACCGAGTTCCGCGACACGGTCGTGACGATCCTCATCGACAATTCCGGTTCCATGCGCGGGCGCCCGATCATGGTGGCGGCGGTCTGCGCCGACATCCTGGCCCGCACGCTGGAGCGGTGCGGGGTTAAGACTGAGATTTTGGGCTTTACGACGCGTGCTTGGAAGGGCGGCACCAGTCGCGAAGACTGGCTAAAGGCCGGTAAGCCCGCCCAGCCCGGCCGCCTGAACGACCTGCGCCACATCATCTATAAGTCCGCCGATGCCCCCTGGCGTCGGGCGCGGCGAAACCTTGGCCTGATGATGCGCGAGGGGTTGCTGAAAGAGAATATCGACGGCGAGGCCCTGATGTGGGCCCACCAGCGGATGATCGGTCGCCCCGAGGCGCGCCGCATCCTGATGGTGATTTCCGACGGCGCGCCGGTCGATGACTCAACGCTCTCGGTCAATTCCGGTCACTACCTCGAACGCCACCTGCGCGAGGTGATCACCGAGATCGAGACCAAGAGCCCGGTGCAATTAATCGCCATCGGCATCGGCCATGACGTGACCCGCTATTATCGCCGGGCCGTGACCATCGTTGATGTTGAGCAATTGGCAGGGGCCATTGTCGATCAGCTAGCCGAACTGTTCGACGAGGAAATCCGCAAGATGACCCGCCAGAACGCCAACCTGCTGCAGCCCCCGCCCAACACCCAAGGCCCCCAAGGCCCCGCCACCCGCCGCTCGACCTTCAAGGAAGTGCGGAGGGCTGTGGCGTGAGGGGGCCAAAATGGCGAGGTAAGGGTTGGCTAGGCCTCGGGATCGCTCTGGCGCTCACCGCCTGCGCGCAGCCGCCACTGGACAAGGCTCCAGTGAGCTCGGCGTCCGAGATCACGGTCAAAACTGAGCCCGTCGCGTTGAACGCTAACGACCCGGCCCAGGTCAGTGTCGGCACCTTCACCTATGCCGGCGGTCTCGAACTGACCTCGCGCGACACCAGCCGTCTGCACGGCCTATCAGATATCAAAGTCGGACCGGATGGACGTCTGATCGCCGTGAGTGACGACGGTGACCTCTATACCTCGCGATTGGTGCTGGACCCGGCTGGACGCCTCATCGGCCTGACCGACAATCAAATAACGCCC
>JANLPX010000473.1:0-1587 GCA_031367485.1 Alphaproteobacteria bacterium
CTGCGCTGGAAAAGCTGGTCGCCGACGGCAAGAAGTTCTCCGATCTATAAGCCCCCTTCGTGCCCCACTCTGGAACTCTGGAGTGGGGCGCAATGCAATTGACCTTGTATTAGCCTCGCGCCACGCAATCCCGTCATTAAGTCTCTGGTCACCACTGGTTGTTTGCCCATAATGTTTGCCAGTCATAATTGTCTCGCAATCGGGGAATGAGTATGAGCGTGTTTCCAAGCCCGGACTCTGCCTCGGCAACCCTCTTTGAGCGGGCGCGAAAGGTGATGCCCGGCGGCAATTCCCGGCATACGGTCTACACTTCTCCTTATCCGATCTATGCGCTGAGGGGCCATGGCGCGCGCGTGACCGATGCCGACGGTGTCGAGCGGTTGGACTTCATCAACAACTACACCTCGATGATCCACGGCCATGCCTTTCCGCCGGTGGTCGATGCACTGCGCAAACAAGCAGGAGAGCTGATCGCCGTTGGGGCCCCTAGCCAACTGGAGGTCGAGCTTGCCGAACTGCTGACATCGCGCGTGCCCAGCCTGGAACAGGTGAGGTTCTGTAACTCAGGTAGTGAAGCGGTGATGTTCGCCATGAAAGCGGCGCGCGCTCACACTGGGCGATCAAAGATCGCTAAGATCGAAGGCTGCTATCACGGTAGTTACGACTATGCCGAGGTCAGTCAACAACCCAAGCCCAAGCTCTGGGGAGAGGCGGATCGCCCCGTCGCCACCGCCACCAGCGCCGGCACGCCGCAAGGGGTGTTGGATGACATGGTCATCCTGCCCATGAACGACTTGCCCGCAGCGCGCGCGATCATTGCGGCCAATGCTGAAAGCTTGGCGGCGGTCTTGCTTGATCCACTGCCCTCACGCTTGATGTTCGCACAGTTGACGCCGGAGTTTGCCCAGGGGGTTGCAGAGGCAATCCGCGCGGTCGGCGGCCTGTTGATCGTCGATGAGGTCTACACCCTTCGGCTCGACATGCCCGGTCGCCAGCCTTGGCTTGGCGTCAAGGCCGATATCGTCACCATGGGCAAGATCATGGGCGGCGGCCTGCCGGTTGGGGCGTTCGGCGGCTCAGCCGAGGTGCTCAGCGTATATGATCAGACATTGGGTCACGCCAAGGTCGGCCATGGGGGCACCTTCAATGCTTCCCCCATGACCATGGCGGCGGGACTCGCGGCTATGCGGGCCCTAGACTCTGAAGCTATGGCCCACATCAACGCCTTGGGTGTGCGCCTGCGCGAGGGTCTGGGCAATATCTTGCGGACCCTGAACCTTGGCGGCCCTGTGCTTGGCGCTGGATCGCTGGCGACCTTCTTGCCGGGCGGTGAAGACATCGCCACCGTCCGCGACGTGGCGCGCCAACCACAAGTCTTCCAGACCCTGAGCAAACTGCACGTAGAGCTGCTCAATCGCGGTATGCTGATTAATCCCGCGATCCACTATGTGATCTCTACGCCGATGACGGAAGCCGACATCGACTTCACCTTGGAACAGACTGAGGCGGGTCTAAGGGCAGTGATCGCCGCTTGAGGCCTCGACGCGCTGCCAATTCCCGCTAGGCTCGCTCCCATCACGTTCCTGG
>JANLPX010000511.1:0-4692 GCA_031367485.1 Alphaproteobacteria bacterium
CTTCCCGCCTTCACGCGTGTTGATGCCGCCGTATATTATCAATTTGGAAGCAGCGTGCAGCTCCAACTGAACATCGATAATGTCTTTGATGTCGAATATTTTTCGGATGCTCACAATAACAACAACATATCGACAGGTGCACCACGCAATGCGAGAATTACTGTGAAAAGGTCGTTCTAGAGGCTGGATGGCCGATAGCGTCATCGGGGCGATTCAGATTTCCCTAGGCCGGTCGATCTCCAGGATATTGGACCAGGTCATCGGCAATCTCCCACCAGTCGGCCTTGTCGGCGGTGTGGAAGTGAAAGCCTAGCTCCAAGCCGGTCGGGGCGTTAAGGGTGCCGGCCCTCAGGCGCACCACGCCGGGGGTGTCGGGGCGGCGGCTGAAGATCGGTGAGCCGCAGGTAGGACAGAAGACGCGTTCTTTGCCGGGAGAGCTTTCGTAGGCGCGGAGATGGTCTTTGCCCTGAACCCAGATGAGGTCAGACGTGGCGACTGGGACGTTGGCACCAAAGGCGCTGCCCTGAGCCTTGCGGCAGTCGGTGCAGTGACAGAGTTGGATGGGGGGCAGGGGCCCGTGGACCTCAAACCTCACCGCGCCGCAGAGGCATGATCCGCTGAGCATCTTCAACCCCTGTTTGACGCGGACATCGTGCCCGGCAATTATCCCCCAAAATGTGGGGGGAACTGCGTGCATCTTAGTCTGATCGACGGTCTGATCGTAGGCCTCTATCTGGTCGTCGTCTTGGCGGTGGGTTGGCTGGCCTCGCGACGCACTAAAGATGGCAATGAGTTTTTCTTAGCTGGGCGTTCGATCCCTGCCTGGGTCTGCGGTTTGGCCTTCCTGTCAGCCAATCTGGGCGCGCAGGAAGTGATCGGCATGGGGGCGTCGGGGGCCAAGTATGGCATTGCCACGGCGCACTTCTATTGGCTGGGTGCGATCCCGGCCATGGTGTTCATCGGGGTGTTTATGATGCCGTTCTATTACGGCTCCAAAGCACGCTCTGCGCCGGAATATCTGGGCATGCGGTTTGACGAAAAGACCCGGGGTTTCAACGCGTTCAGCTTTGCGATCATGACGATCATAGGCTCGGGCGTTTCGATGTACGCCATGGCCAAGCTGATCCAGGCCATGCACGTCTTGGATCAGCCGTTCGCGGCCATGCACTGGCCGCAGGCCTGGATTTTCCACGCCGCAGTGTTGGGGTCGGCGTTCTTTGTGATGGCCTATATCTGGCTCGGTGGGTTGCGCGGGGCGATCTATAATGAGGTGCTGCAGTTCTTCCTGATCGTCGCCGGATTTGCGCCGCTGGCCTGGCTGTCGCTGCGCAATGTGGGCGGCTGGGAGGGTCTGACTGCGACGCTGGACCCGGCCTATACCCATGCGTGGCGCGGCATGACCTCGCCCGATACCAACAAGCTGGGCGTCGATGCCTTCGGCTTGGTGATGGGCTTAGGGTTCGTGCTCTCGTTTGGCTATTGGTGCACCGATTTTCTGGTGGTGCAGCGGGCGATGGCGGCCAATTCTATGTCGGCGGCGAGGCGCACGCCGTTGATCGCGGCCAGCTTTAAGATGCTGATCCCGTTCGTGGTGATCATTCCCGGTTTGGCGGCCTTAGCCCTGACCACCTCGGCCATGAAGGACCCAGCCAATGCCGGGCATCTGGCAGGTGGACATGCGGTGGCCGGGGCGATCCCCATCAAGATGGATGCGGCGACGGGCAAGCCGATGCTGGACTCCGCCGGTAAGCCGCAGCTGGACTATGACTTGGCGACGCCCAGTCTGTTGTTGGCGACGTTTCCGACTGGGATGTTGGGTCTGGGCCTAACGGCGCTGATGGCCAGTTTCATGTCGGGGATGGCGGGCAATGTCACCGCCTTCAACACGGTTTGGACCTATGACATCTATCAGGCCTATATTCGGAAGGAGGCTAGCGACGGCCACTATCTGACCATGGGGCGGATCGCCACGGGTGGCGGGATATTACTGTCGGTTGGGGCTGCGTATCTGGCGAGCCAGTTCAACAACATCATGGATCTGATCCAGCTGATCTGCGCCTTCGTCAATGCGCCAGTGTTTGCGACTTTCCTGCTCGGGATGTTCTGGAAGCGGGCGACCGGACATGGCGCGTTTTGGGGGCTTGCGGCCGGGACGACTGCGGCGGCGCTGCACCACGGCTTGACCCTGCCCAATGGGTCGTTGCCGGGGATCAAGGGCGGGTGGATGGCCAATATGCACCTCTATCCAAGCGAGATGGCCCAGAACTTCTGGACAGCGATCTGGGCGTTCAGCATCTGTTTTGGCCTGACGGTCGCCATCAGTTTGGTGACACGGGCGCGGCGGGAGGAGGAGCTTGCGGGTCTGGTGTTCTCTCTGACACCCAAGATTGATGACCCACCAACCACTTGGCTGAAGAGCCCAGTCGTGCTGGGCGTAATCGTGCTGGCCGTCACCCTCGTTCTCAACCTCATCTTCCGGTAGGCATCATGGATGTTCGTTTTCCCATTGGGATTTTGTTTGCCGGTATTGGGGTGTTGTTGATCGCCGCCGGACTGATCACTGCGCCGGAGGACCTGAAGCTAGTTTCGACGGGATTCAACCTCAACTTGGTCTGGGGCGGCGTCATGTTGGTGTTTGGTCTAGGCGCGATCCTGCTGGCTGTTCGACCTAGGCGTTGACCTGATGGTATTCAAAGGTGGACTCCTCTAGCGCTCAATGGCTCCGAGTTCCTGCCGGGCGGCCTCAGCGTCGGCCATGAGTGCGCGCCGTTTGTCTTCGCCAAACCCGTCTAGGGTCCGGTACGGCATGGCAAGACGGACGTTCCCGCCCAAATGGCCTCGGTTGCGCTCAAGGAAGCCCCAATAGAGACGGTTGAATGGGCAGGCTCCTTCACCTGACTTGGCTTTGACGTCGTAGCGACAGCCACCGCAATAGTTGCTCATCCGGTTGATGTAGGCGCCCGAGGCCGCGTAGGGCTTGGACCCAACAATACCGCCGTCCGCAAATGTGGCCATCCCACGGGTGTTGGGCATCTCGACCCATTCATAGGCGTCGGCGTAGACACTTAAGTACCACTCATCCACTTCGTCGGGGTGGACCCCCAGCAGCATGGTCAGATTGCCGGTGATCATCAGGCGCTGGATGTGATGGGCGTAGGCGTTGGTGCGCGTGGTTTCAACCGCATCAGCGACACACGCCATGTCGGTCAGGCCAGACCAAAAGAAACCAGGAAGCGCGCGATCAGCGCCTAGGGCATTGCGCAGCCCATACTCAGGCATCTTGCACCAATAGACGCCGCGCACAAATTCGCGCCATCCCAGGATCTGTCTGATGAAGCCTTCGACCGCGTTAAGCGGAGCCCGACCTTCACGGTAAGCGCTTTCCGCGCGACGGCAGGTCTCGAGCGGGTCCAGAAGGCCGATGTTCAGCGACGTCGAAATGAGAGCGTGCCACATCCACGGCTCGCCCGTCGCCATGGCGTCCTGCCAGTCGCCGAAGCTGGGCAAGATTGTCGTGAGAAAAGTGTCGAGTTGGGCTTCTGCGTCTGCTGCGGTCGTGGGCCAGGCGAAGTCGTTGAGATCGCCGAAGTGATCTGGGAAGAGGCGCGCCACGTCGGCGATTGCCTGCTGCGTTATGGCGCTGGGGGGTGTCCTGGGCCGGGGCGGCGGAAGTACGTCGCGGGGCAGACTCTTGCGGTTCTCGGCGTCATAGTTCCACTGACCGCCCACAGGCTCGAAGCCGTCCATAAGTAGGCCGGTATCGCGGCGCATCTCGTGGTAGAAATGCTCCATTCTCATTTGCTTGCGATTGGCGGCCCAGGCTCTGAAACGCTCATTCGAACAGATGAACCTGTGATCTTCACGAATTTCAATCGGTATGGGGGAGGACATTGCAAAGGCCCTTAAGGCCTCTGCCAGTCTCCATTCGCCGCATTGCGTGATGACAACCCGCGTCCTGCCGGTTTCAGAAATAGCGCGCTCGAGCTCGCCAATAATAGAGTGGGTGTTCTGCGGTGCATCAATCTTGATGTAGCGAATGGCAATGCCCCGAGCCGACAGGTCCGCCGCATAGGTGCGCATTGCGGCAAAGATCAAAGCGATCTTCTGCTTATGATGCCGCACGTAGGTCGCTTCGTCATTGACCTCCGCCATCAGGACGATGTCGTTTCTAACATCGATATCGCTCAGGGCCGACAGCGTCGGAGATAGCTGGTCGCCAAGCACAAGCCTGATTGCTCCCGCAGAGTAAGTCGTCTGCACATCCATCCTTGGTCCCCACTTTTCGATATCGGTTAGCTTTGTTCACTATGATCTGCATACGAACCCGGCATCTGCGGCCATGAACGAGAGCTCACGGCGTCGAGCGATCAAACCCTGCGGGGTCGGTAGGGCCTGACCAGTTGGACCTGCGTCTGCTAGAGCAATATCGGAACTCGACCCGGTTGGCGGCCCATTTCCGCCCTGCCTTCATCACCACACCCAGAAGAGGGTTGAAGGTGCAGCAGAAGGCTAGGTGAATTGGGTTCAAGGCCGTTGCGCGTGAACTAGAACAACGTCGCGAACCTATCGACAAGCCCATCCAGCGTAAACTAGTGGCGCTTGGCGGAAATCCGTATGGACGGGTCCAGCCCCACGACCGTAGACAGAAAAGCACACGTGTGGGGTGAATCGGATTGTACCCGAATCGGGTAA
>JANLPX010000409.1:0-7064 GCA_031367485.1 Alphaproteobacteria bacterium
GCTGCTGCCAGAGGACTGGTCGTGGTGGCTTCGCCGGATCCCTGGACCGGAAGGGTCGCAGGGCTGGCCGAGCGTCGTTGGGACCAGCTGAGGGTTTGGGACACGAAACTTAATTCCGGGTTTGGGCTGATCGGTGCGCCGTGGATGAGAGAATTAAGTATCATGTCCTTAGGCATGTATTGAGGCACCCATGGATTTCAATCTCAACGACGATCAGCGTGCTTTGGAAGATGCGGCGCGGGTGTTTGCGGACGAGGAGCTGGCCCCGCACTCGGCGCGGTGGGATGCGGAGTGTCACTTTCCGGTAGATGTGCTGCGTAAAGCGGCGGCCCTGGGGTTTGCTGGGCTCTATGTGCGGGAGGATGTGGGCGGGTCGGCGCTGTCGCGGTTGGACGCCTCGATCATCTTTGAACAGCTGAGCCGGGGGGATGTGTCGACGGCAGCGTTTTTGTCGATCCACAATATGGCGGCTTGGATGATCGACCGGTTTGGGTCGGAGGATTTGCGGCAGAAGTATCTGCCGCGGCTCACAACCATGGAGCTGATCGCCAGCTACTGCTTGACCGAGCCGGGGTCTGGTTCCGATGCGGCAGCTTTGGCGACGACTGCGCGGCGTGACGGCGATGATTATGTGCTAACGGGGTCCAAGGCGTTTATCTCCGGGGCGGGGGTTTCGCACCTGTACCTAGTGATGGCGCGGACGGGCGGGCCGGGGGCCAAGGGCGTGTCGGCGTTTTTGGTAGAGCGCGATTGGCCGGGTGTCTCGTTCGGCGGCCAGGAGCGGAAAATGGGCTGGAATTCGCAGCCCACGGCGCAAGTTAATCTGGATGGGGTGCGGGTTCCCGTTGCTAACCGATTGGGTGGGGAGGGCGAGGGGTTTCGCTTTGCCATGGCGGGTCTGGACGGCGGGCGGATCAATATCGCCTCCTGCTCGCTAGGCGGGGCACAGTGCGCGCTGGAGGCGGCGATGGGGCACCTGGCGACCCGCAAACAGTTTGGCCAGGCGCTCAATGAATTTCAGGCCCTACAATTCCGACTGGCGGATATGGGGACGGAGCTGGATGCCGCCCGGCTGATGGTGCGACGCGCGGCCCACGCCCTGGACAACCGCGATCCTAAGGCGACCCAGTACTGCGCGATGGCTAAGCGGTTTGCCACCGACGCCGGGTTCGAGGTGGCCAATCAGGCGCTGCAGCTGCACGGCGGATACGGCTATCTGAAGGACTATCCGGTGGAACGGATCGTGCGGGATTTGCGGGTGCATCAGATCCTAGAAGGCACCAATGAAATCATGCGGGTGATCATCTCGCGGGAGATGTTGCGGCAATGAGCGAACCCGAAGTCTTGATCTACCTCGACGGTGCCGTAGGCCGGATTACGCTGAACCGCCCGGGCGCGCTGCACGCACTGACCACGAATATGTGCCAGCTGATCACCGACGCCTTGGTGACCTGGCTGGACAATCCCATCGTCAAGCTGGTGATGATCGACCACTCAGGCGAGCGGGGCTTCTGTGCGGGAGGGGACATCCGGATGCTGGCCGAGAGTGGGGCCGGTGATGGTGCGGCGGCGCGGGAGTTCTTTTTCATTGAGTACCGCCTGAACCACCTTTTGTTCGAATACCCCAAGCCGGTGATCGCGATCATGGACGGGGTGACTATGGGCGGCGGCGTTGGACTGGCGGCTCCGTCTCGCTATCGCGTCGCCACTGAGCGAACGACCTTTGCCATGCCCGAGACCGGGATCGGACTGTTTCCCGATGTGGGCGGCGGCTGGTTCTTGCCACGCATGCCGGGGCATATCGGGTTGTGGTTAGCTTTGACCGGTGCGCGGATCAGGGCGGCCGATTGCGAGCTGGTCGGGATGGCGACTGACTTTATCGAGAGCGGCAAGATCGCCGACTTCAAGGCTGCGGTGGTCGCTGATCCGGCCGCCGTTGAGACCATATTGACCGAGATGGAGGGCGATGCCGGGCGTCCACCCTTGGCCACTCACCAGGACGAGATTGACCGGCTGTTTGGAGCCTCCAGTGTTGAAGCGATTGTCTCGGGACTGGAGCGGGCGGGTACCGATTGGGCGCGTCAGCAGCTCAAGGTCTTGGCGACCAAATCGCCTCAGACGCTGAAGGTCGCGTTCCGACAACTGGCTTTGGGCGGGGCGGCCAACAGCTTTGCGGACAATATGGCGATTGAATATGCGGTCGGTTCGCGGGTGGTGCAGCGGCATGATTTCCTGGAAGGCGTACGCGCTGTGATTGTCGATAAGGACAATGCGCCGAATTGGACGCCGGCACGCCTCGAGGATGTCAACGACGCAATGCTGGACGAGATATTTTCAGCCTTGCCTTCCAACGAGGCTTGGTTGCCCCTAACTGGTTTATGACGGCGCGCGAGGCGTTCCGCGAACGGGAGGAATTCATGAGACGCAATCTGATATTGGCCGCAGTTGCCATGTTAGCGCTGTCGAGCGCCGGTGAGGCGATGGCGAAGGCCTCGGCGAGCGTGATCTCCGCCGTGGCCGATAAGGGTCGCCCGGAAGCCGATACCAAGCGCGACGGCGATCGCAAGCCGGCCGACATGTTGGACTTCGCTGGCGTGAAAGCCGGACAGACCGTGGCTGACTTCCTGCCCGGTGGCGGCTATTTCACTCGGATCTTCGCCAAGGCAGTGGGCCCCAAGGGTACGGTTTATGCCTTGGTGCCCCCGTCGGCACCCGATGCGAAGCCAAATCCAATTCTGGCTGTGGCCGCCGAACCGACCTACGGCAATATCAAGGTGATTGAGGGCAATCTTGGGGCGCTTAGCCTTCCCACCAAGGCTGACATCATTTGGACAGCGCAGAACTATCACGACCTTTTCCTGACGCGATTCAAAATAGACATCGCCGTGGCCAATCGCTCGATCTTCTATGCGTTGAAGCCGGGCGGGTATTTCATCGTGCTGGATCACGCAGCAGCGGCAGGTGCACCCCTGATTGCGACCGCCAACACCATCCACCGGATCGATCCGGCCTTGGTGCGCGCGCAGCTTGAAGCCGCTGGTTTCAAGTATGTGGGTGAGAGTGCGGTTCTGGCAAATGCCGGAGACGATCATACCAAGATGGTGTTTGATCCGACCATTCGGGGCCATACTGACCAGTTCATCTATAAGTTCCAGCGCCCGAAATAAGGACCAGATATGACCCGCATCGCCTTCATCGGCTTGGGCAATATGGGCGGCGGCATGGCCGCCAATCAGGCCAAGGCGGGTCATCAGGTTTCGGCTTTTGATCTCTCGGAAGCGGCGGTCACCAAGGCCGTCGCGTCCGGCTGTTTGGCCGCGACCTCGGTCGCTTCGGCCGTGGCTGATGCAGAGGTTGTCGTAACGATGTTGCCGGCTGGGCCGCATGTGCGTGCCGTTTATGGTGACCAGATCGGACCGAATGCTAAACTTGGCAGCCTGATGATCGATTGCTCAACGATTGATGTGGAGAGTGCGCGGGCCGTGGCAACTGCCATGACTAGTCAGGGTTTTCGTTTCGCAGATGCCCCGGTGTCCGGAGGCACAGCCGGTGCCGATGCTGGAACATTGGCCTTCATGGTGGGGTGTCCGGACCAAGAGTTCGCGCAGGTCGAGGCGACCTTGACCCCCATGGCACGCGCGGTGATCCGAGCAGGAGATCACGGAGCCGGTCAGGCAGCCAAGATCTGTAACAACATGCTGCTTGGCATTTCGATGATCGGGGTAAGTGAGGCCTTTGCGCTAGCCGAGAAGTTGGGACTGGAGGCCGACAAATTCTTTGATATCGCGTCCAAGTCGTCGGGCCAGTGCTGGTCGCTGACCAGTTACTCGCCCTGGCCGGGACTGGTGGAAACCGCACCTTCGAACCGGGATTATGCTGGGGGTTTTTCGACAGCCATGATGTTGAAAGACCTCAAACTGGCCCAGGAGGCAGCAGCTAAGGCCGACGCTGCGACGCCGATGGGGGCCCAAGCTGAGGCGCTCTATGCTCTGTTTGACCGACAAGGTGCGGGAAACAAGGACTTTTCGGCAATCTTGCAGTGGCTGCGTGGGGTGGTGCCGTAAGTTGAGACGAATTCTGGACGGGAATTCACGAATTGTGGGTGCCAATTCCCTTGCAGAATATGGACATTCGAGCGGTGCAGCGCGATAAGGCCCTCGTAGCAAGAGGACCGATGGCTGCGCCCGTTGGACGGGTTACCGCGCGGATCGACGTTGATGGATTATAAGCTCGCCTTTCAAACCGCCCTGGACCGCATCCAGGAAGAGGGTCGTTACCGGGTCTTTGCCGACCTGAAACGCCATCGCGGGCAGTTCCCGATTGCCACCTGGACGCAACCGGACGGCACCACATCGGACGTGGTCGTCTGGTGCTCCAACGACTATCTGGGGCAGGGTCAGAATCCGGTGGTACTGGATGCCATGCACAAGGCGATCGATGAAGCTGGTGCAGGCTCTGGCGGAACGCGGAACATTTCGGGCACCACACACTATCACGTGGAGCTGGAGCGCGAGCTGGCCGACTTGCACCAAAAGGAAGCCGCGCTGCTGTTCACGTCGGGCTATGTGTCAAACGAAGCCTCACTGTCGACGCTCTACAAAATTCTACCCGGCCTGATCGTTTTCTCCGACGCGCTAAACCACAATTCGATGATCTCAGGCATCCGCGCTGGACGCGGCGCGCGGCACATCTTCCGGCATAACGATCTCGCGCATCTAGAAGAATTGCTGGCGGCTGCGGACCCTACTGCGCCCAAGCTGATCGCTTTCGAGAGCGTCTATTCTATGGACGGCGACATCGCCGATATGCGCGGCACCGTGGCCCTGGCCAAGAAGTACGGAGCCATGACCTACCTCGATGAGGTCCATGCCGTGGGCATGTACGGGCCGCGCGGAGCCGGTGTGGCCGAACGTGATGGCGTGATGGATCAGATCGACATTGTCGAGGGTACCTTGGGCAAGGCCTTCGGGGTCATGGGCGGCTATATCGCGGCTGATGCCGTGATCGTGGATGCAATCCGCAGCTTTGCCGATGGCTTCATCTTTACGACCTCGATCCCTCCGGCTCTGGCTGCGGGCGCGGTCGCGTCGATCCGATATCTCAAAGAGCACAACGAGGTCCGGATTGCCCATCAGGAGCGGGCTGCAACTCTGAAGGCGATGCTGCTGAAGGCGGGTCTCCCGGTCATGCCCTCGGTTAGCCATATCGTCCCCGTCGAAGTGGGAGACGCCGTTCACTGCAAGATGATCTCTGACATCCTGCTGACGGATTACCGTATCTATGTTCAGCCCATCAACTATCCGACCGTGCCCCGGGGCACGGAGCGGCTGCGGTTCACCCCGTCGCCTGCACATACAGACGCGATGATGGAAGATTTGGCGCGGGCCTTAGAAAAGCTCTGGGCCCACTGCAATATCAAGCGCATCGGGGGCTACGCCGCGTAGGACATTCGCCGCTTCGCCAACTTTGAAATTTGCTACCGTCTGCGAGTGCTTGGCGCGTGGCCCGCCATGCGCCAAGCATATAAATATCGCCACGATTTGGCTCGCACTCCGGATGAGGCTAAAGAGCCGCCCAGGTCGAGCCCCGATTCTTGAAAGGCCCCCGAGATGACCAGCCAGATGCAAGCCGCCAATACCGACGACACGTTTTTTTCCGCCGGAGTGGACGAAGTAGACCGCGATATTTTTGACGTCCTAACGCGTGAGATGAACCGCCAGCAAGAGCAGATCGAATTGATCGCCTCGGAGAACATTGTCTCTCGCGCCGTCTTGGAGGTGCAAGGGTCGGTCCTCACCAACAAATACGCTGAGGGTTATCCCGGCAAGCGTTATTATGGTGGCTGTGAAGTCGTCGATGTGGCCGAGGAAATCGCCATCGAGCGGGCCAAGCGGTTGTTCGGCTGCGAATATGCCAATGTGCAACCACACTCGGGCAGCCAGGCCAATCAAGCGGTGTTTATGGCGACGATGAAGCCGGGCGATACCTTCATGGGCATGGACCTGGCGGCGGGTGGTCATTTGACCCATGGCAAGAGCGTCAATCAGTCCGGCAAATGGTTCCGCCCGGTGGCCTACGGCGTTCGCCAACAAGATCATCTGATCGACTACGATGAGGCGGCCGAAGTGGCCAAGGCCGAGATGCCGAAGGTGGTGATCGCTGGGGGCTCGGCCTACTCGCGGCATATTGATTTTGGTCGGTTCCGCGAGATTGCCGACTCTGTTGGGGCGATATTGATGGTGGATATTGCCCACTATGCCGGTCTCGTTGCTGGCGGTGTCTATCCGAACCCGTTCCCCCACGCTCACATCGTGACGACCACGACCCACAAAACCCTTCGCGGTCCGCGTGGTGGATTGATCCTGACCAATGATAAGAAGTTGGCCAAGAAGATCGACAGCGCAGTTTTTCCTGGCCTTCAAGGCGGCCCATTGATGCACGTGATTGCCGCCAAGGCTGTGGCCTTTGGTGAGGCTCTGCGTCCGGAATTCAAACTGTATGCGCGCCAAGTAATCGAAAATGCGCGGGCCTTAGCCGACAGCTTACAGACAGCTGGCTTTAAGATCGTGTCGAATGGCACCGACAGCCATTTGATGCTGGTGGATCTGACACCAAAGGGGGTCAACGGAGCCCAGGCGGAAATCGCGTTAGAGCGGGCGGGGATCACCACCAATAAGAATGGCATCCCCTTTGATCCGCTACCACCCATGCTGAGCTCTGGTCTACGGGTCGGCACGCCGGCCGGGACGACACGCGGCTTTGGGCCGGGTGAATTTCGCCAAGTCGGAACCTGGATCGGCGAAGTCTTGGATGGCGTTGCTGCAGGCGGAGACAATTCGGCCATCGAGGCCAAGGTTCGCGCTGAGGTCTTGGCCTTGACGAAACGCTTCCCCATCTACTGCTAATACCGCTAATAGGGGTTGAGTTGGCCGGGAGGGGCTAGATCATGCGCTGCCCGTTCTGTGGACACGCCGAAAGTCAGGTGAAGGATAGCCGTCCGTCCGAGGACGGAGCGGCAATCCGTCGGCGTCGCATGTGCCCAGAGTGCGAGGGCCGGTTCACGA
>JANLPX010000010.1:0-11188 GCA_031367485.1 Alphaproteobacteria bacterium
GCCGGATCGGTCAACGTGGCGGGGTATAACTACAATATCCCGGCCAGCACCCTCTCCAACGGGCGTTATCTGTTGAAGGAAACTCATTGGATGGAGGCCGTCTCCCTCAAGGGTTCACCCAGTGACAAGTTCGGCTGGGGCCTGATCGCAACTCGCTACAATTTCGATGAGGACGAGCAGCGATTGCCCACTATTGCTTTGCCTGGCGGCCTAAACGGGGGGACCGGAGCGATTGTTGACCTAAGCGGTACCGGCTGGAAGACCCTGGATGGAAGCATCATCCTGCGTCCGGACGGCCTGGAAGGTCGCCACGCGTTCCGGGTCGGTGCGCACTGGGATCTCTATGAACTGTCCAATCAGCGTTACAACACCATCGACTGGGTTTCCGGGCCTCGCGGGACAAGAGCCAGCGGGTCCAAGGGCCAAACCCAGGCGCGTGCGCTTTGGGCAGAAGATCTAATAAAGCTCAGCGATACCTTCGACCTCACGGTTGGCGCTCGCTACGAGAGCTGGAAGGCCTCAAAAGGTTTGAACTACTCGCTAGCGCCGGCGCTTGCGGTAGCTCAGCCGAGGTTGAATGCGGAGCACATCTCTCCGAAGGCGGTGCTGAAGTGGTCGCCGAACGAGGACTGGCGAGCGACGGCGTCGCTGGGCAGCGCCTATCGCTTCCCGACCGTGGCCGAGCTCTATCAGGCCATCACCACCGGCGCGACGCTCTCAACCCCCAATCCCTTCCTGTCCCCCGAGCACGCCATCTCCAGCGAGTTCTCGGTTGAGCGGCGGTTTGATAAGGGCCGCGTGCGGGTGTCGGCGTTCACCGAGGATGTCGAGGACGCGCTGATCTCCCAAACTGCGCCCATCGCCCCTGGGTCAGCCATCCTGGTCTCATTCGTGCAGAACGTGGACAAGGTACACTCCCGTGGCATTGAGGTGGTTGGCGACGTGCACGATGTGTTTGTGCCGGGCCTGAGCTTCAACGGCAGCGCGTCATACGTGGATGCCAAGGTCGACAAAGACCCTGTGTTCAAGAAGGCCGAGGGCAAACGCATCCCACAGGTGCCGCAATTCCGTTGGACCGGGGTCGCAACCTATCGTCCTAACGAGAAACTGACCCTGAGCGGTGCGGCGCGCTACAGCGACCGGGTCTATGCGACCATCGATAACTCCGACTTCATAACCCATACCTATCAGGGTTTTGACAGCTACTTCGTTGTCGATGTTCGCGCGGCCTATAAGCTCAATGAGCACGTGGAAGCAGCCATCGGGATCGATAACCTGAATGACCGCGACTACATCCTGTTCCATCCGTTTCCACGGCGGTCGGTGGTCGCCGAATTGAAATACAAGTTCTAATGCGTCGCTCGGCAGATCGCCCAAGCGGGGGTCTGCCGCTGACATCTTCAAGAGGGGCTCATGGCTAGCATTGGTTCGACAGACGGCAAGATCGGTGCTTGGCCCGACTACAGGGCGGTATGGCGCTGGCACTTCTATGCCGGGCTACTGTGTATCCCGTTTGTTATCTGGCTGGCCTGCACAGGGACGGTCTATATCTTCAAGCCTCAGGTCGAGGCACTCCTGGACCGACCCTATGATCACTTTGTCGTCTCCGGACCGGCAGCGACCCCTTCCGCGCAAGTAAGCGCTGCGCTGACCGCAGTCCCCGGTTCAACGTTGAGTGCCTACGAAATTGCGCCAAATCCCCAGGCGGCCGCCCGTGTTATCGTTAGTAAGGGCGGGGATAAGACCAGGGTTTATGTTCATCCGACCACGGCTGCTGTGCTCAAGACAGTACCCGAAGAGTCTCGACTGATGGCCACCGTACAGCGCATGCACGGGGAACTTCTAATCGGCGAGCGGGGTTCCAACATCGTTGAGCTGGCGGCTTGCTGGGCGATCGTGATGATCATCACAGGCCTATTTCTCTGGTGGCCGCGGCAAAGCTCACTGGCCGGCGTGCTTTATCCTCGGCTCGGCAATGGGTCACGGCAAACTTGGCGTGACCTGCATGCTGTGACAGGCTTCTGGGTCTCGCTGTTCGCCATCTTTCTGCTGCTGACCGGCCTACCCTGGGCGAAGAACTGGGGAGCCTATCTCAAGGACGTGCGCAAAATCACCAATGCAACTTCCGCCGCCCAGGACTGGAATACCAGCCGCCCTCAGGTGAAAGCCCAAGATAAAGCCGATGACGCTGGAACTCGCGCGGCATTGGCGGCGGACGGTGATGAACATGCCGAGCATATGGGCCACAAGATGACGTCCGGAATGCACATGCCAGGGATGAGCACGGCAGGCATGGCGGACCGGTACGCACCGCTCGACCGCATTTTGCCCAATGTCTCTGCCCTAAATCTACCGACTCCGGTGCTGATCGCACCGCCGAAAAAGCCGGGCGGCAAGTGGACGGCGAAATCCGACACTGCCAATCGCCCGCAACGCGTTGACCTGACCATGGACGCCACCACGGGCAAGGTGCTTTCCACCAAGACCTTTGCGCAAAAGCACATGATCGACCGCGTCGTTGGTGTGGGCATCGCCGCCCATGAAGGCCAGCTATTCGGTTGGATCAATCAACTGGTCAGCTTGCTCACAGCCCTGGGTCTGGTGCTGATGAGCGTCAGCGCCGTCGTGCTGTGGTGGCGGCGACGCAGTGACGGGGTGTTGGGTGCACCAGAGCCGATCTCTCGACCGAAACTGTCAGTGGCGCTCACCCTGATCATCCTCGCGCTGGGGGTCTATCTGCCGCTGTTTGGCCTCTCATTAGTGGCTGTTCTGGTCGTCGAACGTCTGGTTCTGCGCCAGATCCCGCGGGCCCGGGAATGGCTGGGTCTACAAGCCGCTTAGGGTTTTTCGGAAAAAATAGCCCCGTAACGCTCACGCAGAAGATTCTTCTGGACCTTGCCCATGGCGTTGCGGGGCAGTTCATCGACAAAGATGATGGCCTTTGGTGTTTTGAAGGCGGCGAGTTGTTGGCGCAGTTGGGCGATCATCGCCATCTCGTCGCCCTTGCCGATTACGACAGCACAGACAGCTTCGCCAAAGTCGCCATGCGGCAGGCCGATGACCGCGCTCTCAGTGATACCCGGAATCTGGTCCAGGATCAGTTCGATCTCTTTGGGATAGACGTTGAACCCCCCGGAAATGATCAGGTCCTTGGCGCGCCCGGATATCCAGACCCGACCGTCAGCGTCTTGGCGACCGACATCTCCGGTGATGAAATAGCCGTCGGGCGTGAACTCTTCGGCGGTCTTTTCGGGCATGCGCCAATAGGCGGAGAATACGCTGGGGCCTCTGATCTCGATGACGCCGGTCTCCTCCCCGCCGCCAATGCGCAGTTCGACACCCGGCAAGGGGTAACCGACGCTGCCAGCAATGCGGTCGCCGTGAAGCGGGTTGGTGGTGATGATCACGGCCTCGCTCATGCCATAGCGTTCTAGGATCGGTTGGCCGAAGCGAGCCTCGAATTCAGCGAATGTGGTGGGCAAGAGCGGTGCCGACCCACACACAAACAGACGTATGTTTACTGTATGTTCTATGCCTGTCTCTGCATGTTTAAGCAGGCGGGTGTAAAAGGTCGGGACGCCCATCATAACGGTTGACCGCTTGAGCCCCTCCAACACTTGAGCCTCGTCGAATTTGGCAAGCCAGACCATCGGCGCGCCTGACAGGAAAGCGCAGTGCAGAGCCACGAACAGACCGTGGACGTGGAAGATCGGCAGGGCATGGAGCAGAACGTCGTCAGGCGTGAAACCCCAAGCATCGTGGAGCGCAACAGCATTGGCGACTAAGGCCCCGTGGCTGAGCATAGCCCCCTTCGAGCGGCCGGTCGTGCCCGAGGTATAGATGATCGAGGCTATGTCCGTGGCGTCGCGTGAGACGGCTGATGCGAGCGGTTCCGCACTCTGGGCGGCGACGACAAATTCCTCAGCATCTTGGATGAACAGGCGCGGCTCAGCGTCGTTGAGGAAGTAGTCGACCTCACTGATTGTGTAGGCGTTGTTGAGCGGCAGAAAGACTGCGCCGATCATAAGAGTGGCGAGATAGATCATCACGGCCTGGGGGGATTTCTCGACCTGCAGCGCGACGCGATCGCCGGGGACGACGCCTTGGGCGATGAGATGGGTCGCGACGCGAGCGACGGAGCGTTCCAGCTGACCATAGCTGATATGAGTATTGTCACTCAGCAAGAAGCAAGGTCTTGCCCGGTCAGTGGGGAACCCGGCGGCCAAGCGATCATAAAGGTTGTCGGACATTACGCTCCCCCAGTTGCATTCCGCGTCGGAACGGGTCCACTTTGTTGGCTCGCAAGGCGCAATAGACGCCCAACGGAGGTCACCATGAATTCCTACGCCGTCACATTGGTTGCAGTCCTATTGGCCACGGCCGCCAATGCCAAGACCTTGAAGGTCGCCGCAGGACCCAATGCTCAGGAACGGGTTCAGACCGCCCTGTTAGATGCGAAACCCGGCGACGTCGTGGCGCTGGGCATGGGCCGTTTCAGCTTTACGGACGGCTTGTCGCTGGATGTGGACAATGTGACCGTTACAGGGGCTGGTGAGCACAAAACCATCCTCTCCTTCGCAAAGCAGAAGGGGGCAGGAGAAGGTCTTCTGGTGACTTCAGACGGCGTGACCGTGCGCGATCTGACGATGCAAGACACCAAGGGCGACGGCATTAAATCGAAGGCGGCCGACCGGATCAGCTTTGTGTCCTTGACCGTTGAATGGACCGGCGGACCCAAGGAGACCAACGGGGCTTACGGCGTCTATCCGGTAGCCTCGAGCAATGTGCTGATCGACCATGTCACCGTGCGGGGTGCCTCCGACGCCGGCATCTATGTCGGCCAGTCCAAGAATATCATCGTGCGCAACAGCCGCGCAGAGTTCAACGTAGCCGGGATCGAGATCGAGAACTCGTCCAATGCCGACGTCTTCGGTAATATCGCTACCCACAATGCCGGCGGTATATTGGTGTTTGATTTGCCGGGCCTGCCGGTAATGGGCGGCCATTCCACCCGCATCTTCCGCAATATGGTCGTGGATAATGACACGCCTAACTTTGCGCCAAAGGGAAATATCGTGGCGGGCGTGCCGACAGGATCGGGCGTTATGCTGATGGCCAACCGCAATGTGCATGTGTTTGAAAACACCATCTCCGGCAACCAGACTGCGGGTGTGATGATTATTGCCTATAGCCGCGACTTCGATGACAAGACCTATAATCCCCTGCCGCGCGATTTTGTGGTGCGCGACAATCGGTTTGGTCGCAATGGCTGGGCCCCTGCTCTGCCCGGCGGCAAGGATCTAGCCGCCGCTATGGGTGGGTCTATGCCGCCGATCATGTGGGATGGGGTGGATACCTATCCGGGCGGTCATGAGACCCTGCGAATGTGGTTCAAGGACGGGCCAGTCGCTAATCTGAGGATGACCAAGGGTGGCGCAGTTGAGACGGCCAATCCAGTGGTAACGCCGTCCGTCGGCGCGCCAGGTTTAGCTGAGCCGAGCCCCGTGGTTCTGCCGGTCGAACAGGATAAACTCGCCTCATGAGACGACTGGTTGCTCTCGTTGCGGCGGTTCTGATCCTAGGGGTCGCGCCGGCACCGGTCGCGCTTGACCTCTTGCTGGCCGAGACCCCGGCACCGACCTTGAGTGACTACCACCTCTTTACGGACGCCAGCGGGCGCGTGCCGAACGCCGGGCTTACGCCCTATGGCCTTAACACGCCATTGTTCAGCGATTATTCGGAGAAGAGCCGGTTGCTTTACTTGCCGCCCGGCGCTCGTGCGACCTACCGCGAAATCGGGGTCCTCGACTTTCCTGTTGGCACGACCCTGGTGAAGACCTTCGCCTATCCCGCCGACTTACGCCGCCCCAGTTTGGGGCTGCGATCCATCGAAACACGCCTGCTGATCCATAAGTCGCAGGGCTGGGTGGCTTTGACCTATGTGTGGAACACCGGACAGACGCAAGCCGTGCTCAAGCGCGCGGGTGCCAGGTTGCCGGTGAGCTTTGTTGACCTGAAGGGTGCCAGGCAGAATTTAGACTACGCCGTCCCCAATCAGAACCAGTGCAAGGAGTGCCACTCCTTATCTGGATCGCTGTCGCCGATCGGACCCAAAGCGCGGAACTTAAATGGGGAGTTTACTTATACTTCCGGCCGCGAGAACCAACTGACCCATTGGTCGCGGCTTGGAAATCTGGTTGGTGCTCCAGACCCCAAGGTCGCCCCACGGACGGCAGCCTGGACCGACGAACGCGCCCCTCTGGAAGATCGTGCAAGAGCCTATCTCGACGGCAATTGCGGTCATTGCCACAATGCGGCCGGGATGGCCAGTAACTCGGGGCTGTTTCTCAATCTCGAGGAAGCCGACCCGGCGGCGCGGGGCATTGGACGAAGGCCAGTTGCGGCGGGACGGGGCTCCGGAAATCTTGATTTTGATATTTCGCCAGGTCATCCCGAGGCGTCCATCCTGGTTTACCGGATGAAATCGCGTGAGCCGGGGGTCATGATGCCAGAGCTAAGCCGCTCGATGGTGCACACTGAGGGCGTGGCCCTGATCGAAGCCTACTTGAAGAGCCTGCCTGCGCGTTGACATGCCGTGCTGAGCGGGTCCATTTCACTCTAACGGCGCGGCCTAGGTCGTAGTGAGGAACGAAGCAATATGGTCTATATTTTGGGTGGCTGGCAGAGCGACTTCTCCACGAATTGGGCGCGCAAACAGATGGATTTCGCCGACGCCTTTGCCGAGGTGGTCGGCGAAGGCCTGGCCGCAGTCGACCTGGAACCCAATGATATCGACACCGGCCACGTGGGCAATTTCGTGGGTGAGCTGTTTGCCGGTCAGGGTCTGCTGGGCGGGTTCTTTGGTCTAGTACATCCGGGCTTCGACGGTATGCCGACCTCCCGCCATGAGGCCGCTTGTGCATCGGGGAGCGTGGCGATCCTGGCGGCCACCGCAGAGATCGAAGCCGGACGCTATGACACGGCCTGCGTGGTGGGTCTGGAAATGATGCGCAATGTCTCCGGCCAAAAGGCTGCGGAGAATCTCGGTGCGGCGGCCTGGGCAGGCCATGAATTCGAAGATGCGACCTTCCTCTGGCCTCGCGCCTTTTCCGATTTAGGGGAGGAGTATGACCGGCGCTACGGCTTGAAATACGAACACCTGATGCGGATCGCGGAGATTAACTTCGCCAATGGCCGCAAGAACCCCAATGCCCAGACCCGGCAATGGGCCTTCAGCGACAAGAGTTTCACCGCCGACGACGAAGCTAACCCGGTTGTCGAAGGCATGATTCGCAAGAACGATTGTGGCCAGGTGACCGATGGTTCAGCGGTCGTGTTTCTAGCCTCCGAAAAGGCCGCGCATACCTATGCTCAGAAGCGCGGGATACCCGTCGAAAGCCTGCCACAAATCAAGGGCTGGGGGCACCGCTCCGCGCCGATCAGCTATGACCGCAAGGTGCAGGCCAGCCGTGACCAGCCTTATGTCTTTCCGCAGGTTAAGCGAGCGATTGATGACGCAAGAGCACGGGCCGGCGTGACCGACATCGTCCAGCTGGATGCCGTGGAGACCCACGACTGCTTCACGACCACCGAATATATGGCCATCGAGCATCTAGGCCTAACCGCGCCGGGCGAGGCCTGGAAGGCCATCGAGGATGGTTCTATCGAAATTGGCGGTCGGTTGCCGATCAATCCTTCCGGCGGCCTGATCGGCGGCGGGCATCCGGTTGGCGCAACGGGCGTGCGGATGACGCTCGATGCCTTCAAACAGGTGACCGGCAGGGCTGGTGACTATCAGGTCGAGGGAGCCAAGACGGTGCAGACACTGAATATCGGGGGTTCCACGACCACCACGGTCAGCCTGGTGGTGGGGCTATGAGCACCAAGTTCGAGACCATGAAGGCCCTTATCGCCGCCTGGAGTGCTGGCGACCTCGATGGGGCACTCTCCTATATGAGCGACGACATCGTCTGGCACTATGCCGCCGCTGTAGCCCCGCCGCTCAAGGGTAAGGTCAAGGCACGCAAGTTCCTGGAAAACTTCAAATCCCAAATCGCCAAGGTGAACTGGCGCATTTTTGACTATGCCGAGAGCGGTGACCGGTTGTTCGTTGAAGGCGTTGACGAATATCACGCCAAGACCGGTGAGATCGTGGCCGCGCCCTATGCGGGCGTGCTGGAGTTTCGTGACGGCTTGATCTGTGGTTGGCGCGACTATGTCGATGTCAGTGTGATTGAGGCGCAGAAGGCTGGGACTCCTGCTCCGATCTGGGTCACAGCCTTGATTGATCGGGTCGCCCTTTGAACATTGAGGGCAGCGTCGCATTGGTCACCGGCGGCAATCGCGGGATCGGGGAGGCGTTTGTCCGGGCCTTGTTGGCGGCCGGCGCGGCCAAGGTCTATGTGGGCACCCGTAAGCTCGAGGATGCCGCGCATCTGGTAGCCGAAGACCCGGCGCGCACCGTGGCGCTGGCCCTGGACATCACCAAGGCCGAGCAAATCGCAGCGGCCGCCGCAAAGTGCGGTGATGTCTCGATCCTCATCAATAATGCCGGGGCTTTCCACAACCTGACCTTGATGGGCGCGGCAGACCTATCGGCCGCGCGCGATGAGATGGAGGTCAACTATTTCGGACCTCTGGCCATGTGCCGCGCCTTCGGATCAATCCTGAAGACCAATGGGGGCGGGGCCGTCGTCAATGTGCTGTCGTCGGGGGGATTGGTGGCCTTACCGGCCATGGGCGGCTATTCGCCGTCGAAGTTCGCGGGGCGCGCGGCCACCACCTGCGTTCGCGCTGAGTTGGCCGGTCAGAATACCCAGGTCACCGCCTTGATCGTGGGCTCAGTTGACACGCGCATGGCCGCCCACGTGGCCGGTCGCAAGGAGCGCCCCGAAGACATTGCCAAGATCGGCCTATCGGCGATCAAGCGCGGAATAGATGAGCTAGACACCGACAGCATGGCCATCGAGGTTCGCGCCTCTTTGGCGCGTGATCCTAAGGGACTGGAGCGCAGCCTTGCAAAGATGTTATCGGCAGCTGAAATTACGACTGGCCGCTGAGCGCGGTCGAAGAGGGAAACACCAATGGCGATTGTCGAACTTCTGCTGATCAATGCTGTGTTTTCAGTCGCGCTCTTCCTGGGCCTCTGGATGATCAATGTCGCGATCAAGGACCCAAGCTTTATCGATAGCTGGTGGGCACTGGGCATGGTGGTCATAGCCATCACCAGTTTTATTGTGACAGGCCGACAAGGCGACCACCGCTTGGCCTTGACGATCCTCTGCACTGTGTGGGGCTTACGGCTTGGGATTTACCTGCTGCTGCGTTGGCGCAAACACGGGGCGGACCGGCGTTACGCGACCATGATGGGCCTGGCGCAAAAGGACCGCGGTTGGGGCTACGCCAAGGCCTCTCTGTTGTTAGTGTTTGCCTTACAGATGCCGCTACAGTTCGCGGTCGCCCTGCCCGTGCAGTTGGGCCAGTTGGGTGGGGTCGGACCGCTGGGCATTCTGGCCTGGAGCGGTGTGGTTTTGGCCGTCATCGGGATCGTCTTTGAAAGCGTCGGTGACTGGCAGTTGGTTCAGTTCAAGAACAACCCGGCAAACGCTGGCAAGGTGCTAAACACCGGCCTATGGCGCTATACCCGCCATCCCAACTATTTCGGCGATGCCTGCGTTTGGTGGGGTCTGTGGATGATCGCGGCGGAAACCGGGTGGGCTGGCATAGCCTCTGTAGTCGGGCCGATCCTGATCACGTTCCTGCTGACCAAGTGGAGCGGCGTGCCCACCACCGAGGGCCGCATGCGGCGGAAGAAGCCGGACTACGAGGCCTATGTGGCCCAGACGTCTGGCTTCATCCCGATGCCACCGAAGAAGCCTGCTTAACCTCGCAGCATCTCGCGCCCCGCCCAGACGGCATGGGTGCCGCTGCAAAGCTTATGCGGTAGCGCGATGCGGCAGATGGGGCCTTTGTTGATGTTCTTGGCGTCCAGCAGGACGCATTCCGAAGTGCCGCGGTTCTCGTCGATGAGGAAGCTAACGAGATAGCCGTCATCCTCATCAACCGCGCCAATCCGCGGCGCGAAGGGGGCCTCGCTGGCATAGACGCCGTCGGGTAAGCGGTACTCAGTGCTGGTGCGGGTCTCAAGGTCGGTCTTGACGAAGCCGGTGAACAGGAACCAACCGGGCTTTGAGAGGGTCGAATAGCCGTACCGGTAGGGGCGACCGGCGAATTTGGCGTTGATCATGCCGAATTCCATAATCCGTTCGTCCAGGTGCTCCTCGGTGGTCGAGCCGTCCTTCAGGTTAAAACGCCAGCGGTGCAGCTTGGATTTGAAACTGTGCTCGTCCAGATAGGCCATCATGTGCTCGAAGCCCGGTTGAGCATCGGTATGAGGCTTGGGCGTTGGGTCCTCCTGAAAATAGCCGTCGAGCACGATCTGGTCGCCATCCTCATAGGCATTGAGCCAGTGCAGCACATAGGTGGGCGCGGCCTCGAACCACCGCACCTCCCCGCCGTTCCGCGGCACGATGGCAAAGCGTGAAGCGATACCTTCATGGAACCGCACAGCGTGGATGTTGCGCTCCAGTAGCTTGGCATCCCAGAACACCGGAAGATCGTTGAGGATGACGTAGTTCTGCGTGAAGGCCATGTCATGTGGCAGGCGCGGGCCAGGCGTTGGCACAGCCTGATAGAGCTTGAGTTTGTTGTCTGCGCCTACCAAGCCGTAGTGCAGATATGGCGCGGTCTTGGAGTAGTTGAAGAACATCAGCTCGCCAGTGATCTCATCGACCTTGGGGTGTGCGGAGATGCCGTCGATGGGCACCCAACTTTCCAGGCCCTGTTGCTCAAGGGTGAGCGGGTCCAGGCGGTACCCCTCCCCGCACTGATAGAAGGTCGACAGGGCGCGGCCGGCATGGACGACGATGTCGGTGGAAGAGCTATCCTTTAGGCTGCCGTGGGCACCCCAGCCTGGGCGCTTGGCCAGTTGGACCGGGTCAGCCAGACCGCCCCACATAGAGCCCTTGGCCTCTTGTTCAGCCTCAAAGCCACGGGTGCGGACATAGCGGTTTTTGTAGCTCGCCTTGCCCCCCGAAAAATCGATTTGGTGGATCATGCCGTCGCCGTCAAAGGGGTGGAAGCGGCCCAAGGGCTGGTGGACCTGGTTCTCAGTATTGCGCAGATAGAC
>JANLPX010000021.1:0-7375 GCA_031367485.1 Alphaproteobacteria bacterium
GTGAAGTCGGCCCCGCGCCCGCGCACCCTCAAATGCGACTTCTTCGGCCTGATGTCCAAGCAGTTCGAACACTTCACGCGGATGAGGGATCAACTCACCCAAGCGCGCGGTCCGTCATCACTTGCCAGATTTGCGCGGCGACTTGGTCGAGTGTGCCTGACGCATCAATAACCACGCATCGTTCCGGTTCATCGGCAGCGATCTTTAGGAAGGCTGCACGGAGCTTGGAATGGAAGTCGAGACCTTTAGATTCAAAACGCATCTCCGCGCCTGCCCGGTTCGACGCACGAGCAAGCCCGATTTTCGGATCAAGGTCGAAGATCAGAGTGAGATTCGGCTGCGCGCCTTCAAGGACGTGTTTTTCCAGTGCATCTATAAACTGCGCATCTACGCCCCCGGCGAGACCCTGATAGGCTCGGGTCGAGTCGGCATACCTGTCACAGACAACATAATCGCCCCGATCGAGGGCGGGGTTGATCACGCGTTCAATGTGGTCGCGTCGCGCCGCATACATCAGCAGCGTTTCTGTCATCGGGCTCCATCGGTCGACAGACCCACGTAAGACGAGATCGCGAATTGATTCAGCGCCTGGAGAGCCGCCCGGCTCGCGCGTCGCCACCAGACTGTGACCGGCCGAGATCAGGCGCGCGGTAAGGCGTTGGATTTGGGTGGATTTCCCGACCCCCTCCCCGCCTTCGAAGCTAATGAAATATCCGCGCGACACCCGGCGCAAGATGGCCGGTTCGCAGCAATTGTCCAGAACTCTGGGTTAAAAAGGCCGAAGGACTTTCGCATCTGAATAGCCCAGCGCGGCAACCTGGTCTCTTAGCGCAAAAGCCTGTCCCTCATCGGCGCTGGCCCCCACCGTGACGCGGTAGAGCGTAATTCCGTTACGATCGAACGGCTCAATGATCGCTTCGCCAGCTTGGCTGAGATTTGACGCCACACGGCGGGCATTGTCGCGGTCACTGAATGCGCCGGCTTGGACGCGGTAGGCATTGGCAGGCGCTAAGCTCGCCAAGTGAGTTGAGGCCGGAGGAAGCACAGCGGATGCCACGGCGACAGGTGCAATGGTCACAACTGGACCGCTTAATTCTGGTAGATCATTTCCCGCGCTATTGGAGGCGAGCCTTTGGATTGGCAGGCCGTCTTCCAAGTCGGCTGGTCCCACATACCGCACCCGCACCCGCGCTAACCCTTGACGATCATAACCCAACTGTTCGGCTGCAGCGCGAGACAGATCAATGACGCGCCCGCCGACGAAGGGGCCTCTATCATTGACCCGAACCTTCAGTGTCTTGCCATTATCGAGATTGGTAACCTCTACGATCGAAGGCAGGGGTAAGGTTGGGTGGGCAGCTGAGATAACCGACATGTCGAAAGTCTCGCCATTCGCTGTCGGCTGCAGATTGAACGCCTCACCGTACCATGATGCCATTCCCGTCTCGTCGTAATTGGGCTGCTCCTTGGGAACATACCAGATGCCCGCAACCTGATAGGGCTCACCGACCTTGTACCGACCACCCGATTGAAAACTTGGGGACTGCGCAACTTCCGGAGCCGTTATCCGACTAGAATAGCGCGGCTGGGGTGTCGCGCAGGCCGCCAACGCCGCTCCGGTCATCAAAACAATGCTAAAATTTCGAGTTTGGGAATTCATGTTCCGCGCCTCACATCATCAGGCCGCGCCTGAAACTGATCCGCTCTAGGATGGGCCAAGAGGCTTGCATCAGAGTTAAGAAAACGCCCATTTCCATTAAGCATGTCATGGCTATTGGTACCGGACCTAGACCCCTGCTATAGGGCGCGTCCCGGACGGGTGGCCGAGTGGTTTAAGGCAGCGGTCTTGAAAACCGCCGTAGGTGGAAGCCTACCGTGGGTTCGAATCCCACCCCGTCCGCCATGCTGCGTAGAGCGCTAATCCGCGGCTGCAACTATCAGTCTAAGTCCACGATTTTGCACGAGAGATTATACTCAAGCTTTATTCGAATATAAATTTCACGTCGAAAACAATATAGCTTCGCTTTACAATATAACAGATCAAGCTTCACCATATATACAGTATATCATCGTATTTATTTTCGCGTTTAAGGCGAATTACGTTTCAACCTGAACTTTCTCTTGTTATAGAAAACGCGGCGTGGGGCGTCCCTGGGGCTTGAGTCTTGATATGGGCTAAAGGGTGCACGTATGAAATCGATTTTAGGACTTCTCTGCGCAACGGCGGTGATCGCCATTGCGCCTGCAGCGTCTGCAACGGTCATTATTGCAGGATCGGGCTGGCAGATTGACACTCTAGCTACAGCCAACGCCGCGACAACCAGTTCGCCCTGGACCTTCACCATCACAGGTCCGGCGACTTTTAGTGTGTCCGATGCCTTCGTTGTCGGCGACATCTACAAACTCTTCGATACAGCCACGAGTACACTACTGGCGACTTCAACTTTCTTTGCAGGTCTTGCGGGTGACGTTCAATCTGGAACAACAGGACCTGCGGGCGCCATCTTTGGGGTCGCTTGGCAAGACGTTACCTTCTCTAAGCTCGCTTATACTCTCGCGGCGGGAACCTACTCGTTCACGATCAACGGAGATGGAGCAGGTGGGTTGCCGGCTGGCCTCGGGGTTCGCCTCGACCTGATTGGTGGCGTTCCAGAACCAACGACCTGGGCGGCCATGATCCTCGGGTTTGGCTTGGTCGGCACATCCCTGCGCCGTCGCCGCACCGCCACAGCCTAGACCCGACATAAGGCGAACTGTAGGGCGGAGGCGCAAGTCTCCGCCCTTATTTTTGCGTACTTATGGCACGCAACACCTGCAATCATCGAACCCGTGTTTGGCCTAATAGGCCTGATGGCCCACAGTGGTGGACATAAGCCCCACTGATTCACGGAGCACCTGTGTGAAATCCAAATTCCTGGCTGTCGTGTTGTTCGCCGCGGCAGCCTCATCCGCATTTGCGCAATCACCAGGCCCCCAACCCCTCCCGTTCCCCACATCGATCCCTGCGCCGCGCGACGTGGCCTACCCAGGCGTCTTGAAGCTCGTGGTGGACGCGACAGATCTCAAACAGCACATCTTTCGGGTTCGGGAAACGATTCCTGTCAGCGGTCCGGGGCCTTTCACTTTGCTATTCCCCGTTTGGTTGCCAGGCAATCACGCGCCGCGCGGACAGTTGGAAAAGCTCGCCGGTTTGATCATCACCGCCAATGGACAGCGCTTGGAATGGGAGCGCGATCCCGTGGAGGTCGCGGCTTTTAAGGTGGAAGTCCCACCTGGAACTCGGGCTCTCGACCTAGAATTCCAATACGTCTCGCCAACCGATAGTGACCAGGGCCGGATCGTGGTCACGCCAGAGATGTTGAACGTCCAATGGAACAACATGGCGCTCTATCCGGCGGGCTATTTTACACGACAGATCCAGATTCAAGCGTCTATTCGTCTACCCCAGGGATGGGGCTACGGCACGGCCCTGGAAGCCACATCCAACACGGACAACCTCATAAGCTTCAAATCAGTGGGCTTCGACACACTGGTCGACTCGCCCATCTTTTCGGGCCGTTGGTTCCGCAAGATCGACTTGGATCCAGGTGGTCGGTCCAGAGTGACTTTGAATGTCATGGCAGACGATCCAAGCCTGCTCGAGCTCACACCCAAGCAACTGCAAGCTCATAGGGACATGGTTAGCCAAGCCGACAAACTCTACGGCGCGCGCCATTTTGATCACTATGATCTGCTGCTCTCACTCTCCGAGCATTTGGGTAGCATCGGCCTAGAACATCAGCGATCGAGCGAGAACGGCACGGCCCCGCGTTACTTCCGGGATTGGGAAAGCCTTTCCTCAACCCATGACCTGCTACCCCACGAATATACTCACTCTTGGAATGGTAAATATCGGCGGCCCGCAGACCTCTGGACGGCCAACTTCAACACCCCAATGCGCGACAGCTTGCTCTGGATGTATGAAGGTCAGACCCAATATTGGGGGGTTGTCTTAGCCGCCCGTGCTGGCTTGCTGACAAAGCAAGAAGCGCTGGACTCCATGGCTCTGACCGCGGCGACTTATGATAACCGTGTTGGGCGCACTTGGCGTAAGTTGGGTGACACCACCAATGACCCCATCATCGCCGCTCGCCGCCCGCTACCGTGGTCAAGTTGGCAGCGGAGCGAAGACTATTACAGTGAAGGAGAGCTCATCTGGCTCGACGCCGACACTTTGATCCGCGAAAAGTCTGGCGGTACCAAGTCTCTCGATGACTTCGCCAAGGCATTTTTCGGACTACGCGACGGCGATTGGAGCCAGCTTACTTACCAATTTGATGACGTGGCGGCGACCCTAAACGACGTTTTGCCTTATGATTGGGCGGCCTTCCTGAAAACGCGATTAGAAAGTCATGGTCCGGGCGCGCCCTTGGCTGGCCTTGCTCGCAGCGGCTACAAGCTTATCTACACCGAAGCCCCTACTGACTTTCTCAAGAGTGTCGAGAGCCGTCGGAAATCTACCGATCTCACCTATTCTCTTGGCCTCTCCCTTAATAAAGACGGCGAAATTACCGGGGTTCAATGGGAGGGACCGGCCTTCCAGGCCGGATTGACGATCGGACAAAAGCTCATGGCCGTAAATGGCTATGCCTTTGATCCTGACCGTCTCAAAGACGCAGTGTCAGCCGCCAAGGGTACCAACGATCCCATTGAGCTCATCGTCAAGTCGGAAGATCGGTTTCAGGTCCTGAAAATCCCCTATAGCGGCGGGCTCAAATATCCCAGGCTTGAGCGAATATCGGGCGTGCCAGACCGGCTGGGCGATATCCTAGCGTCTCGAAAGTAGACGGTGGAACCCGCCGACGCAGATATCGTCGTTGATGCGCGTGGCCACCACTGCCCGGTGCCTACCCTTCGCCTGCGACGCGCCTTAGAAGCCGCACTTCCTGGACAAGTGGTGAGGCTCTACGCTGATGATCCCCTGGCAGCGGTCGACGTCCCACATTTCGTGGCAGCAGTGGGCGCGGAGCTAATTCTGAAGAGTGATCACGAGGGCGCTATGAGCTTTCGCGTTCGCAAGCCACGCTAGGCATCGCCCCTAGGCATCCCCCCTTAGACATCCCACGTGCCGTCAGATGGCGTCGTCTCGACGACTTCTGAAGCGATTTCAATCTCGGTCGCAAGGGCTCCGCCGAAGAAGATTGCGTTCACGTTCCAAGACAGCCAAATCAGAAACACGATCGCTGCCGCCACCGAGCCGTAGGTGGCACCCAGGTGGGCAATCTGTTCCACATAAAAGGCACTTCCCCACGACATCAAGAGGCAAAGTACGGCCGCTGCAGCGCCGCCGATGACCGAGGCCCGCCAGGCTACGGGTTTGCTGGACATGGCGAAGCGATAGATCAAGCTCATGGCCAGCGTGATACCCAGGCTCGACCAGACCCATTCGCTCGATATCCATGGCAGGCCCTTGAGCGGCTGGAGGCCGAAGGCGGCCGAGATAAAGCGCAAATAGAAAAAGGCAGCTGACAAGAAGGCCAGGAGCAGCACGGCGGCGATCAAAACCAATAGCGCCATGAGATTAAATCCGAAAAACCCGCGCGGTTCGTCTTCCTCGTGGATGAACGATAGTCCCGCTAACATGGCCTTGAAGCCGCGATGGGCGGCATAGCCCCCAATGATCAATGCCAGTCCGCTCTGGGTGGAGACCGCCTGCAACGGAGCTTGGCTAAGCCGCGTGAACTCATCCTGGAACAGGGCTGCAGCACTTGGTGGCATGAGACGGCCAATGGCCTGAGCCTGCTCGCTTACTGTGTTGGGGTCCGACAACAGGCTGTAGAGGCCCACCATGATTGCCAAACCAGGGAATGCTGCCAGCATCGCGAAGAACGACACACCGCCTACATACAGCATGACATCACGGCCCCAGAGCCTGGAAAGCGATTTCCCGAACACCCTAGCGCCGCGCGAAATCCACCTGATGGGATCCCATTTATTCGAGCCAACGCGGCCGGATGCAACGCGATTCTTCATGCCGGCAAGGTGCTCATCGTCGCTCATCAAGGCAAGGGTGAATGGAAAACGGCGCGCCGCCGGGAGAGGCAGCGCGCCGTCGATGGGCGTGTCATTCCATCAGGGAGGCCGCCACTTGAGGGACGGGAGACGGTGTCGACCAACCTGACCACAGATTGTCAGGTCGGGCCTGAACACCCGCTGAACAGAACCCCGGCGAAACATTCATGTTGCGCACTAGGCGGTAAGCGCCCCGTTAGCCTTCAGGGCATCAACCTCCCCGCTTGAGAAACCCCAATCCTCCAAGGCCTCACGGTCATGGGCACCGATGGCGGGAGGTGGGCTCTGAATGGCACCCGGTGTCGCTGAAAATCGCGGCGCAGGTGCTGGCTGGGTTACCCCAACCACCTCGACAAAGGTCGCGCGTGCCACGTTATGGGGATGCTTAGGCGCTTCATCGAGATCGAGCACCGGAGCGAAACAAACGTCCGAGGCCTCCATAATCGCGCACCACTCCGCCTGGGTCTTCTGCTTGAGCACGGCACCCAGTTTGTCGCGCAATCCGTCCCATTGACTACGATCCATCTGCGCCGCAAACGCTGGGTCGGTGATACCGGTCTTTTCCAGCAAGAGCGCGTAGAACTGCGGCTCTATCGAACCGATCGATATCCACTTGTCATCCGAGCACTGGTAAGTGTCATAAAAGTGCGCGCCGCCGTCCAAGAGGTTGGAGCGACGCTCCTCCTTCCAGCCGCCAGCCGCCTTAAAGCCGTAAAACATCGCCATTAGCGACGCCGAACCGTCGGTCATGGCGCAATCAATCACCTGGCCAGTGCCCGTTTCGCGAGCCTGGATCACCCCAGCTAGCAAACCAAAAGCCAGATAGAGCGCCCCGCCGCCAAAATCTCCCACCAGATTCAGGGGCGGGATTGGCTTGTCCTTGGTCCCGGTCGCGTGCAACGCCCCGGTAATGGCGATGTAGTTCATGTCGTGACCGGCAGCCATGGCGTAGGGCCCAAACTGACCCCAACCGGTCATGCGGCCATAGACCAGCTTGGGATTACGCTTCAGGGCCACGTCTGGGCCAAGGCCTAGCCGCTCCATCACGCCGGGGCGAAAGCCTTCGAACACCGCGTCGGCGGTTTCCAACAGTTTGAGGCAGGTCTCAATCGCCGCCGGGTTCTTCAGATCCAGTGCCACAGACCGACGTCCTCGACCGGTGATATCCGAAGGTGCCCCGCCTCTCCCGCCCTTCCGGTCGATCCGCACCACGTCGGCACCAAGATCAGACAGCAACATGCCGCAAAAGGGCCCAGGCCCAATCCCGGCGAACTCAACGATCTTCAATCCGGTCAGTGGGCCTTGGCGCATGGCAAATCTCCTG
>JANLPX010000045.1:0-2391 GCA_031367485.1 Alphaproteobacteria bacterium
GTCGAGACATAGACCCGCCCGGTCGCTGCCTTGTCGGTGATCAGGTTGACCGGCGAAGCTGAGGGCAGGAATTTCTTAAACGCCCCGGCTGCTTGGTTCACCAGCGCTACGCGGTCGGCCAGGAACAGTATCCGCCTCGCCCAATTGGCCTTCATCAACAGGTCGCTGAGCGCGATGACCGTGCGGGTCTTGCCCGAACCCGTGGCCATCACCAACAAAGCGCGGCGCAGGTGATCGGTCTCGAACGCTTCGGTCACCCTTCGGATGGCGCGGGTCTGATAGAACCGCTCGACAATGCTCGGATCGATCTCGGCGCTAGACAGCGGCTTCAGCGTTTGCCTACGCCGAATGATCAGTTCCAACTCGTCCTTGGTCAGAAACCCCTGGATCGGGCGCGGCGGATAGCGCCCATCATCCCAAATCCAATGCTCATAGCCGTTGGTGTAAAAGATCACCGGGCGCTGGCCAAACTTCGCCTCCAGGCAATCGGCATAGAGCTTGGCCTGCTGCTGGCCGACCCGAGGATCTTTTCGGGTCCGCTTGGCCTCGACCAAGCCTAGCGGCTTACCGTCATCGCCCCACAACACATAGTCGACAAAGCCGTCGCCGCTGGCGTTGGGCATGCCGGCGACCGGATATTCGGTATCATGGCCAGGCCGAGTGAGGCTCCACCCCGCCTCACTAAGCAACAGGTCGATGAAGGTGTCGCGGGTCTGCGCCTCGCCATAGTCATGCCTATCAAGCGTCGCCGCGTTGGCGGCCTTCACAGCCGCGAACTCAGCGCGTAGCGCCGCCAGTTCAGCCTCAAGGTCAGCGCGCGCGTCATCGCTGACCCGCCGCGCGGCCTCAGCGGTCTCACGGGCCTTCACCGCCTCGACAAATCGCGCGGCGGCGGCGTTCAGTTGCTCCAGGCGTTCGGCCGGGACAGCGGTATTCAGCGGCAGAGCGTCGGCTGCGAAGCTCAGGCCTGCGGCCGGCTTGGCCCCCCGCCCATAGGTGTGCACCAACCACCAGCTGAGGTGGAAGAGCTCGCGCGCAATCGCCACCCCGTCGCCCGGAGGCACCGCCTTGGATTCATGAGCCGCGCGGTTGCCCAGGTCTTTGATAACCCTGGCCTTGGCCACCAGAGCAGGTCCGGCCAATTTCTGAAAGGTCGGCTCATGGATGCGCGCGGCCAGGGTGGTCTCATAGGGCGTGCGCAGGCTCTGCTCATGGCGGTAGAGCCAGTCCAGCAGGGTCTCTAGAGCGATCCGGCCATAGACGCAGGCGGCCCGCGCATCGCTGCGGGCCAAGCCCTCGACCCGGACTACCAGGGTATGAACCTGCGGGAACTCCGCCGCCAGGAAGGCGAATTGCGAACTCATCACGCCTCCCTATTGCAACCCGATCAGCCGCCGCTAATTCGCCGCCTCGATCAGTTCGATGTCTTTCTTCAACAAAGTGTTGACCAGGTTCGACAGCGAGGTGCCGCGCGCCGTCGCGCGGGCCGACAGATAGTCCAACACCTCCGCCTCCAAATGCACCGGCGGGATCAATTGCGCGTCGGCGCGGTAGAACTTGCCACGCACAGCCTTGGAGAAATCGTATTCGTCTTTCATCACGCGGCTCCTTCTTGATATTGCCGGGTCTCGGCTCGGCTGGGCGGCCTCGCAGAGATCAGACGGATCAGAACATAGTCCTCATTCTGCTCGAAATAGGTATGCACAACCAGCAATAGCTTAGTTTGCGCACTCAAGCCCAGCGTAACCCACCGCTCTTCGTCAAGGCTAGGGTCGTCATCGGGCCGCGACAGGGCCAGCGGATCGCGAAACACCGCCATGGCATCCTCGAACGATACCCCATGCTTGGCCAGATTGCCGGCTGCCTTGGCCGGGTCCCAATCGAACTCAAACCTCATGGCTCAGAGTTCTCCCCGGAAGGCGCGGTGTTGGAGGGAGGCGAAGAGGGTGTCGAGGTGATCGGAGTCTGCGCGAGCGTGTGTCGCCATATTTGTCTGGCTTCTTACAAAACTTGAGTACTGCTTCTGAAGCGTCAGAGGTGGCACAACTATCGGCATCTCGCGCAAACGGCCTAGTGTTATCTCGCGGAAAGTCGCGCCCTTTACTTGCTTCGCTATCCAATTTTGAGCTTGCGCGCTCCGCAGATAATCCAACAGGTATGACCCCTCAGTCTGAGCGCCAGGCGCGATCTTCGCGGTGCCCTGAGTCAGGTTTGCGCCGTCCAATTCCGCCACGACCATCGCCGTCGTCCCAACGGTCGCTCGAATGCTCATCACAATGTCGCCAGTCGTGACTCTGGCCCGTGCAAACTTGGCTGCAATCGCGGGGTCAGCCCTGCGCAACTGGTGTGCCACAATCTCACCGGCGACGATGTCTCCTGTTCGGATGTATG
>JANLPX010000070.1:0-22333 GCA_031367485.1 Alphaproteobacteria bacterium
ATCTAGAACTGAAAGGTGGTCGTGAGCGCGGCTTAGAGCTCGCTGTCGCCGTTGTGGCTCAGCCCATTGGGGCACCGCCGCGAACCGTCTATGGCACTCGGCCTAATCCGTTAGCTGATCGATTGTCGTCAGACGAGCGCGACGCGCATAGGCAATTCATATCCCAGAGCATCAAGAACGACGCCCTATGGAGTCGCTATAGCGACTGAGGCACCTTGTACCGCCTCACCTTAAGCGTTGCCGATTACCACACCTTCGCCCTCGGCCTGGGCTTTTCGGGCGGCATAGACCCCCGCGAAATCGATCGGGTCGAGCAAGAAAGGTGGGAAGCCACCGTCAGACGTAACGTCAGCTATAACGCGCCGGGCGAACGGAAAGAGAAAACGCGGACACTCGATCAGCAGCACGGGCTCCATATCTTCAGGTGCCACGCCTTCAATTGCAAAAAGCCCCCCATAGAGAAGTTCGACCATGAACATTGGGCCGTCTTCCCGGGTCGCCCGCGCGGAGAGCTTCAGGTCAACCTCGAAGAACCCGTCCTCACGACCTCGGGCATTCATCTCTACACCCATGTCGATTTGCGGCTGAACGGCACCAGCACGCATAACGTCGGGGGCGCGAGGGTTTTCAAACGAAAGGTCTCGAATGAACTGTGTCAGGATCCGGATGCCAGGTTCCACCAAACCCTGCCCATTGGTCATTGTCGGAGCTTGAGAGTCAGATTCGCTCATGATTGGTAGATTCCGTTTGGGTCAAGATGCGCAAACTTACGCCCTATTCGAGGTCGGCGCTGCTAGCATGGTGACCCAAACGATGCAATGACGCCCCTGTCGTGAACGACCGACGTGCCTATATATACAACTCCCACAGCCGTTGAGCTCAACAACCGTGATACAACTCATAATCTTTGCAGCCCTTGCGGGCGTAGTGCTCTACCAGCTCTACGCCGTTTTGGGTCGACGAGTCGGACGCCAGCCTGGAGACAATCCAAAGCCTGAGGTGACGACCGCCGTGCCTGCCGATCCGGAATTGGCCGTTGAGGATCAAGGCCAAGCTAGTATCCAACTCTCCGGCTTAGCGGCTGTGAAAGCCAAGGACTCCAGCTTTGATCCGGCCAAGTTCCTGGGTGGCGCTAGAAACGCCTATGAAATGATCGTTCGCGCTTTCGCGGCCGGAGACAGGGACGCCCTGAGGGGATTGCTATCTCCCGACGTTTTCAAAAGCTTTGAGGGCGCGATTACCGACCGCGAAACCACTGGGCGAACCGAGGTCGTGGAATTCCTACACCCTCCCCGCGCCGATATCGAAAAAGCTGATCTGCAAGGTGATCTGGCGCGTATCAGCGTGCGCTTCCTGGCCGAATACCGTAGCCGCACCAAAGGCCCGGAAGGCGAGGGCGTGGACGATCGCCGCACTGCGGAGCTTTGGCTGTTCGAGCGAAACTTGAAAGATCGCAATCCAAATTGGATTTTGGCCCATGTTGGCGCGGCGGAGGCCTAGGTCTTGAAGGCTTGGCCGGTCGTTGCTTTGGTGGCCGTGCTGTTCCTTGGCGGTTGCACGACAACCAGGACAAAGCTTCCTCCAACCAACAACACAGAGCGCCCCAATCTCTCCGCTAAGCCAAACCAGCGTGAAACGTTTCGGGACCTAAGGGGTTGGGAACTCGACGACCACAGTGCGGCCTTCGAGGCCTATCGGGCAACCTGTCAAGCGTTGCGGGACCCTGCCAGCTTGGCCGTCTGCCGCCGCGCGATGAGTGTAGATATCCTAGATGGCCCTCATGCTCGCGCCTTCTTTGAAGACAATTTCGAGGTGCAGGCAATTCCGGGAACCGGGATCCTAACCGCCTATTTCGCGCCGGAATATGAGGCGAGGCCAAAACCCGAAGGTGAGTTCTCCGCGCCAGTTCGTGCCAAACCCGACGACCTCTCCACCGATCTACGCGGCGGGCCCAAAACGCCATATCCGGATCGAGCTTGGATAGAGACGCAGGGCTCCGGGGATGTCCTGGCCTGGATGCGACCTGAGGAGTTATTCTTTCTCCAGATTCAGGGCTCCGGAACCCTGACCTTCCCCGGCGGCCGTCGAAGTAAGGTGCTTTATGCCGCCAATAACGGGCGGCCCTTCATAGGGATCGCTAATCAGATGCGAGATCGCGGATTGCTCGCAGGGAACAATACGTCGGGCGATTCCATCGCCAGATGGCTGGCCAGCCACCGCGGACCGCAGGCTCAAGCGATCATGTGGCTTAATCCCCGCTATGTGTTTTTCAGACTTGGCCCGGATGACGGACTTCCGCCCTTAGGCGCGGCAGGTCTACCCCTACCGGCTGGTCGGGCGGTAGCGCTGGATCTCAGTCGACATACTTTGGGCCAAGTTTTTTGGATTGATGGTTCAGCCCCAATCCTTTCGGGCGCGTTCCCGCAGTATCGTCGACTGGTGATGGGCCTCGATACTGGAGGAGCCATCAAGGGCCAAGTTCGGGCTGATCTCTATCTGGGCCAAGGCCACGATGCCGGGGTTGAGGCAGGCCGCGTCCGGCACATCCTACAGCTCTACCGGCTGGCCCCAAAGCCGTGAAGAGACCGATCAAACCAGAGGAACTTCGACTCTGGTCCATGGTGGCCTCGACGGTCCACCCGCTGCCAGGCCGGATGATCCCTGCGACCGACGCCACTGCCCAGAATGTGATTGATCCAATGGCGCCAGCCGCCCGCATTTTGCCGGCGCGCCGTCTAACACCCCACGCGCAGGTGAAAGCCCCCGCGCAAGCCATTGAGCCAGGACGCAAGCATCGTATTGCGCGGGAGCGGGATCCGATCGGTGCCCATATTGATCTGCATGGCATGGGCCAGGACCAAGCCAAGGCTGCACTTGAGGGGTTCGTCTTGCGTTGCTGGCGCGACGGCTATCGTGCGGTACTCGTCATCACAGGCAAGGGCCTGCGGGGCGACGGAATACTAAAGCGCATGACGCCAGAATGGCTATCGGCACCGCATTTGCGTGAGGCGGTTGCGGGAATTTCAGAGTCCCATCGTCGGCACGGCGGCGAGGGCGCGCTTTACATAGCGCTCAAGCGGCGAACTCGGGACTAGAGGCTTTGCCCCAACGGGCCGCCCATGCGGTGATCCCGACATCGCCGGTCACATTGCCAATGGTTCTAGAGAAGTCTGGCAAGGTCTCGACAGCCAACAAAAGAGGTAACAAATCCATCGGCACACCCACGGCCATCGAGATCGGCACCAAAGTGGTGAAAAACGTGATGGAGCTAGCCACACCCACTGCTGCAAGGCTGACGATCGAGGCGACCACGACGCCCACTGCGATGCGACCCGGATCCAGGGTGACGCCATAAATATGGGCAACATAGATGACGACGGCCAGATTGCCGGCGGGGCTGGTGATCCGAAACAGCGCGACCGCCATGGGTAGAACTAGACCCCGTACCTGGGCAGGAACCCCTAGTCGCTCTGTCGCCTCCAGCATCACGGGGAGCGATGCCAGAGAAGACTGTGTCGAAATCGCCATAGCCTCTACGGGGATCAGCGCCGCGAACAATTTTGCGGGTGAAACCCGGCCACCAAAGATCGCCATCATTATCCCAAGCAGAGCGCCCATTAGGCACATGATGGAAACAATCACGACGTACTGACCCAGGATGCCAACGGCACCAAAACCGGTCTTGGCCCCGACCACCACAGCCAGCAAGAAAACCCCGATTGGGGCAAGCCACAGGACCCAATTCACCACGACCAACATGGCCGCCTGGGTGGCGTCAAAGAAGCTGAAGACTACGCTCCGCCGCACCTGCTCAAGGCGGGTTACCGCCAACCCGAAGACCAGCGCGAAAAACACGACCGACGCCATGGCCCCGTCCGCCGCCGCCTTAACGGGGTTAGCTGGCACAAAGGATCTCAACCAGTCTGCCAAGGGCGGTGAAGCAGGAACCTGGGCGGCACCCCCCAACGCTGACTCGCGTAGCGCGCGTGCGGCCTCAATAGGGGCCGGCCATAGCTCCAGCAATGCCGGCGTCGCAAAGGCTGCGATTGTCGTTGAGACCAACAACATAACGCCAAACCCAACTAAGGTTCGAGCTGGCAACCCACCACCGCCCACAGTCCCAGCCGCCTGGGCGACACCAACAACGAGCAGCGAGAAAACCAAGGGTATGATGGTCATCCGCAGCGCATCAAGCCAAACACCACCCAGCGCCTCCGCACCCGCAATAAGGCCTGCCTGCTGGGGCAGGTGAAAGCCGGGTAGAACGGCTCCCAGGGCTAGGCCCGCTATCAGGCCAATGAGAATTCGGATCGTTAGGGCGTTCATGTCAGCAGGACATCACGGGAAGCCAGCCCCGCGCTAGCCAAATCCACCCTCTCGCCAAAACTATTTCGGCAATGCGAAGGCCACGATCTGATCGCCGAGCTTGGTGCCCGACTTACCGTGTCCACCGGCCGCGATCACCACATATTGCCGACCCTGCCAAACATAGGTCATCGGCGTGGCCTGACCACCAGCTGGCAGGCGGCCCTTCCAAAGCTCGCGCCCGGTGCGTGCCTCAAAGGCGCGCAGGTAATTGTCCATGGCCGCCCCGATAAAGACCAACCCACCGGCTGTTATGATTGGACCGCCAAAGTTGGGCACGCCAATATTCTTCAGCAGGAATTGAGAGCCGGGAGCTAGATCCCGCGTCGTACCCAATGGCACGCGCCAGACGATTTTGCCGGTGTGCATATCCACAGCACTCAGCTCTCCCCAAGGCGGCGGATTGCAGGGCAACCCAATGGGTGAGCGAAGCATGTCACGGCGCATCCCGTAGCGTGCGCCGGCATTTGGGCTGATTTCAGAGTCTGGGTTTGCCTTGTCCAGCGCGGCGACCTGGTCCTTCGGAACCAATGTCACCTTATGGATCGCCGCCGAGGTGTTGGCGATTACGAGCTGTAAGCCGGGGTCAAAGGCAATACCGCCCCAATTCGAACCCCCGCCCGTAAAGGGATAGATGATGGTCCCCTGCGTCGTTGGCGGCGTGTACATGCCTTCGTTACGACCTCCGGCGATCAACGTCTCGCAAGCCTTGCGATCCCACGGTGTCAGACCGAAGGCGTCAGAAGACTTAATCTGGTGGGCTGCAAGTTGTGGCGGTGCCACGGGAAAGGGCTGGGTCGCAGACAGCGCCTCCCCAAGCGCTCCGCCTTGCGGGACCGGCCGTTCAACCACTGGGATCACGGGTAGACCGGTGTCGCGATGGAGCGTGAACAGCAGTCCCTGTTTGGTGGTCTGGATCACGGCCGGGGACGTGACGCCCTTGTAGGTTACGGTTCCGAGGGTGGGTTGGGCTGGAACATCATAATCCCAGACATCATGATGGGTGGTCTGAAATGCCCAGGCGACCTGACCAGTAGCTGCTTTCAGCGCAACGACCGAGTTGGCGTGACCGGCATTGCCAGGTCGCGCGGCACCGTAGAAATCAGGGCTGGGGCTCGAAACGGGCAGAAATACTAGGCCTCGCCCTTCGTCCACCGACATGGGAGCCCAGACATTGGCCGCTCCAGCGATGACCGCTGGCCGCGCACCGGCTAAGGGGTCAAAGGTCCATTTAAGCGCGCCCGTCACCGGGTCAAAGCCATGGACGGCACCAGAAGCCTCCCTGACCTTTTGATTATCGTCGATGGACGATCCCACGACGAGCACGCCAGCCACGATCACCGGCGGGGAGGTGATCTGCGCTCCGCCCGGGCGGGAAACCGCAATCCCTGGCATGGCGGCAACCGCTCCGGCGACCCCAAAGCTAGCACAAGCCTTTCCGCTGACCGCATCCAGCGCAAACAACCGCCGATCATTGGTCGCCATGAAAACGCGTTCAGCGCAAGGTGCAGAGGGCGGGGCAGCTGGATTGCGCCAATAGGTGACCCCCCGGCAGACGAAGTCGTTAGGATAGCGAATTCTGGTGTCGATCTTGGGATCGAACCGCCACAGCACCTTTCCTGTTCCCGGATCAAGAGCGCTAACCTCGTTGAAGGGCGAGCACAGATAGAGCCTCCCGCCAGCCAGGATCGGCGTCCCCTCAAAGGCTGAACGCTCCATGGCGTCGCCCTTGCTGGCGAGATCTCCAGTGGAGAATGACCAGGCCCGTTTCAGCCGCGAAACATTGGCCACATTGATCTGGGAAGCGAGAGAGTAGCGCTGACCCCCGGCGTCCCCGCCATAGTGCGCCCAACCCGGCTCGGCGCTATCGGCCGGCCCGGCACCGATGGCCACTGCGACGACGAGAGTGACTATGCGGATCATCTCTGAGCGCCCCTATGCCCGGAGATCCATCAAAGCCTAAAGCGTAGACTTCCGCCACGCCTTTTCCTCTAACCCGGAGCGGCCTTCACGGCGCTCGAGCAAATCTGCGACATCGTCGAGATTCACGCCTGCAGCAGCCAGGGTGACAAGGAAATGGTACATTAGGTCCGCGCTTTCGGCGGCCAAGCCGTCACGGTCCCGGCCGACTGCCGAAATTACCACCTCGACGGCCTCTTCGCCTAGCTTTTTGGCGGCGCGTTCCACGCCGTCTGACAATAGCTGAGCGGTGTAGGAGCTTTTGGGATCAGAGCCTTTGCGGCTTTCTATAGTGGCGGCTAGGCGGTCCAAGACATCGGAAAAGCGACTCATGCGACAGTCTCCGTTAGGCGTACGGGGATAGCGGCTTGGCTCATGGCGGCCTTTACCTGACCGATTGAGACCTCCCCAAAGTGAAAAATCGAGGCGGCCAGAACAGCGTCAGCACCGCCACTAAGTACCGCATCAACCATGTGCTGGGCATTGCCCGCGCCGCCCGAAGCGATAACCGGAACACTGACCGCATTTGTCACGGCCTTCAACAGCGCCAAGTCATAGCCGGTCTTGGCCCCGTCACGATCCATGGAGGTCAGCAAGATTTCGCCGGCCCCCCGACGCTCTGCGTCGACCGCATAGTCGACCACATTCAAGCCCGTTGCTGTGCGACCGCCGTAGGTGAATACATCCCAGCCGGACGCCGCCCGCTTAGCATCGATGGCCACCACAACGGCCTGTGAGCCAAACGCGTCAGCACAGGCACTGATCAGGTCGCGATTTTCTACGGCTGCTGTGTTCACCGAAATCTTATCAGCCCCGGCCAGCAATAGGCGGCGCGCGTCTTCTACCTGCCGAATGCCACCCCCAACCGAAAGCGGCATGAAGCACACATCAGCCGTTCGAGCGATCACGTCTAGAATGGCCCCGCGCCGTTCATGACTGGCCGTGATGTCCAAGAACATCAGCTCGTCAGCCCCCGCCGCGTCATAGGCCCTGGCCTGCTCCACGGGGTCTCCCGCATCGCGCAGCGACACGAAGTTTACGCCTTTCACCACCCGCCCGTCCTTCACGTCAAGGCACGGGATCACCCGGACCTTGAGTGGCGAAGCGACCATCAGGCGGCTACCTTCAGGGCCTGCTCGGCGGTGATTGCCCCGTTGTAGAGGGCGCGGCCTAGAACGGCGCCAGCGATAGGCGTTCCCTTATGGGCGATCAGGCGAACGATATCATCGACGCTAGCCAGACCACCGGCGGCAATCACGGGAATGGCCACAGCGTCGGCAATCGCGCCGAAAGCCTCGACATTGAAACCCATGACCGTGCCATCACGGTCGATGTCGGTGATAATCAACGCGCCAACGCCCGCATCTTCAAATCGCTTGGCCACGGTGACCGCATCGAGGTCAGAGCTCTCGGTCCAGCCTTGTGTAGCGACTTTTCCGCCGCGCACATCGACACTGACCGCGATTTGCTCTGGCCAGAGACGTGCGGCTTCCAAGACGATTTCTGGCTGCTTCACAGCAACCGTCCCCAAGATGATCCGCGACACTCCCGCTTCGATCCATCGCTCAACATCCTTCAGCGACCTGATGCCGCCGCCGAGTTGCACGGGCACCGACACAGCCTCCAAGATCGCTTCGACGGCGCGTTCATTGATGGCCTTGCCCTGAACCGCCCCGTTAAGGTCGACCACGTGGATCCAGTGGAAGCCGTCATCGGCCCAGATCTTGGCCTGTGCGCCGGGCGAGGTGTTGAACACCGTAGCCTCGTTCAGATCGCCGCGCACCACGCGCACGCACTGGCCGTCTTTCAGATCGATGGCCGGATAAAGAATCAAAGTTGCCACTCCAGGAACCGAGCCAACAGGGCAAGCCCGGCGCTCTGCGACTTTTCAGGGTGAAATTGGACGCCAACAATATTGTCGCGCGCAATGGCTGCGGGAAATAGTCCCCCGTGATCAACCCAAGCCGCGACGTCTGCCTCGGCGTCGGGATAGAAGGCGTAGGAGTGCGTGAAGTACATCGGTGCGTTGCCAATTTCGGCTATCACCGACGACCCGTGCGGCTTGACAAGCTCGTGCCACCCCATGTGCGGGACCTTGGCTATTGGATCACTGGGCGTGATACGCCGAACGTCGCCCGGTATCCAACCTAGTCCAGCCGTCTCGCCAAACTCCAGGCCTCGGGTGGCGACCAATTGCATGCCTACGCAAATGCCCAGGAAAGGCTTAGCCTGACCCCGAACAGCGTGGTTGAGCGCGTCTTCTAGTCCCGGCCGCGCTTGGAAGGCCCGCATACAGGCGGCAAACGCGCCCACCCCAGGTAAGACGATCCGATCCGCCCCAGAAATTACGTCAGGATCGCAGGTCACTTTGATTTGGACACGATCTCCCCCGGCGCGGATCAGCGCCTTTTCAGCCGAGCGGAGATTGCCCGACCCGTAGTCAATCAAGGCTACGGTCTGCACGCTTAGAGCACGCCCTTGGTAGAGGCCGCTTGACCCAGGGTCTTGGGATCTAGCTCAATGGCTGTGCGCAACGCGCGCGCCAAAGCCTTGAACCCGCTCTCGGCGATATGGTGCGAATTGTCGCCGTAGAGAGTCTCCAAGTGCACGCAGGCCCCGCAATTCATTGCAAAGGCGTGGTGAAACTCCTTGAATAGCTCGGTATCCATCTCGCCGATCTTTGGAGTTTTGAACACAACTTTCCAGATCAGATAGGCCCGGTTGGAGAGATCGAGGGAACACCGCGTCAGGGTCTCGTCCATGGGAATATAAGCATGGCCGAACCGGCGGATTCCTTTGAACCCGTCAAGCGCCTTGGCGACGGCCTGGCCCAGCACAATGCCAGTATCCTCGACCGTATGGTGGAAATCGATGTGCAGGTCGCCGGTCGTGCGGACCTTAAGATCGATGCCGCTGTGCCGGGCGAAACTGTCCAACATGTGGTCAAAAAACCCAATGCCTGTGGCGATATCTGACACACCGGTGCCGTCCAAATCGAGGCTTATCTCGATCTGAGTTTCTTTGGTATTGCGAACGACCTGTGCGGAACGGGCCATGATCTAAAGTCCCTTTTGTGTGGCCAGCACGCTCAGGCTAACCTGTGGTCGCGGCCCATAATGCGATATGACCTCGGCAGCCGCTAGGCTACCCAGCTGACCGCAGACCTTAAGCGAACGATCTTTCGCAAGTCCGAACATAAAGCCAGCCGCGTATTGGTCGCCTGCGCCGGTGGTGTCGACCACCTTTTCAACGGGATAGGCCGGTACGACAACGGTCTCGTCCTGGCGGACAATCACGGAGCCCTCGGCACCTCGCGTTACAGCGGCCATCTTCACCTTCTGGCGAAGACCAGCCAGCGCGATATCCAAGTCCGAAGTCTCAAACAGCGCCATGGCCTCGGTGTGGTTGGCGAACACCAAGTCGACCTGCGTTTCTAGAAAAGCCAACAGGCCCGCACGGTGCCGCTCCACGACAAAACCATCCGAGAGTGTAATCGCAATCAATCGACCCGAGGCGCGCGCCAGTCCGGCCGCCTTGGCAAAGGCCCGTCGTGCTGCCGGTGCGTCAAAAAGATAGCCTTCCAAGTAAACGATCTTGGCCGCTTCAATAATCTTGGCGTCCACATCATCGGCGGTGAACTCGGTAGAAGCCCCCAGGAACGTGCACATCGTACGCTCGCCGTCGGGCGTCACATTGATCAGGCAACGGGCTGTGGCCGGACCGCCAACGAGAGGCGGCGTCTCGAAATACGCCCCGATCGCACGCATGTCGTGAGCGAAAACATCACCCAGCTGATCGCGCGCGACCTTTCCGAGATAGGCAGCTCTGCCCCCTAGGCTTGCGACGCCCGCGATCGTATTTCCCGCCGACCCCCCCGAGGTTTCTACACCGGGAGCCATGCGTGAATAGAGGTCACTGCCCCTCGCCTCATCAACCAGCATCATCGCGCCCTTATCCAGGCCCTCTGCGGCGAGGAAGGCCTCATCGGCCGTGGCAATCACATCGACAATGGCATTGCCAATAGCGGCGACGTCATAGAGCTCGGTCATGGGGGGCTTTCACATAGCAGTCGGCCGGGTGCCTACAGGCAAAGACGGCCATGAGCAACGCACAGCAGCTTTCGACACTTCGCTGCCCAGCATCTTTCACTTCAGCGAAAATCCTGGGACCACCCAATTTGCCCCTCCCCGGTCGCTATTCCCTCCGAACCTGAGCCAAGCATGATCAGCGGAACGGCCCGCAGATTAGTCGAACAGTCTTCATACCGGAGGCGATCGCCTACGCAACGCGCTGGGGTGGCTAGTGACGGGGCAACCGCTTTCGGCTCCCGAACGTTAGGAAGATCTCAGCGACATCGTAAAGGAGTCTGTTCCATGTCTAAGCCCAAGTCAGATTCAACCCGAGATCGAGCCTTTAGCCATGGGTCCGGTGGGGCTGCGGCGGACTCGGCGGTGGAGGGCCATCCAAAGCTCGCCGATCGCCATGTTGGGGTTCCCCACTCACGGATAGCGAAACGGCCGCTGATCGACGACCAGATCAACGATCAGCTAGCCGACAAAGCGGCTCTCGCCGAAAATCGCCAAGAAGCATTGCTGGACGAGGGCTTAGAAGAAGGATTCCCGGCCAGCGATCCCGTGAGCGTCAAGCACATCACCTGAGGCAGATTCGCGCACGAGGCGAAAAAAAGGTAGGCGCCTGACCCGAATCCGGTACAAGCTTCACCTTGTAGTGAACCCCCAGCTTAGTACGAGCCCTTAACGGGGCTTGGTGAAGGCGGCGGCGAGGATCAGAATGGGGCTTATGCTTCTGAAGATCTTCACCGCCGCCTTTGTCGTTCTGGGTCTAACTGCGGCTTCGCCGCTGTCGCAATGGCGCTCCCTAGACCTCTCCAACACGCTTGTTATAGAGACGACAAAGGGGACCATCATCGTTGAGATGGCTCCGCGTCTTGCGCCACTGGCCGTGGAGCGCATTAAGCTTCTGGCTCGCGAAGGGGTCTATGACGGCCTGCAATTTCATCGGGTTATCGATCATTTTGTCGATCAAACCGGCAATCCCAATAATAGGGATGGCGGGACCTCGGCCCATCCCGACTTGCTCCCAGAGTTCACCTTCCGTATTTCGCCAGAGGACTTCACGGCGGCGCGACAATCCAGCGACGGTCAAGCGGGCTTCGTGGGCCCCATTCCGGTCGAAACTGTCTCGGCGGCGGAGGCCAGAAGAAGCCCAGATCACAAGCTTCGGGCCTGGGGGGCCTATTGCGCTGGGGTCGTTGGCATGGGTCGACAGGCGGAGCCTGGCACAGCTAATTCGGAAATCTTTTTCATGAGGGACGCCGCTCGTCGGCTGGACCGCGACTATACGGTCTGGGGCAAGGTTGTCGTCGGATTGGACGTCGTCGCGGCCATCACCGTCGGTGAACCACCTGCCATACCTGACAAGATGCTGTGGGTTAGGGTCGCCTCCGACATACCCGCCTGGCGGGGGCTTGAGGTCTTGAATGAGCGAGGCACCACATTTCAATCGCTTGTCGCCAAGGCCCGGCGCGAAAAAGGTGCGGACTTCACAGTCTGCGACGTCATCCCGCCTTCAGGCCGTGAACACCTCGCCGTCCCGAACGACAATCGGCCAGATCGTTAGGCCTTCACCTTCGCAGGGGCCGGCAACGCAAAGACCATCCCCGGGCCTGAAAATAGCACCATGCGCCGCGCAGATAACCCGCTGGCCATCCGCAGTCAGGTAGCGATCATCCATGATCGCCAGGGGCCAGCCATTGTGGGGGCAGCTATCCACATAACCTGTGACCTCAAGGCCTTGGCGCACCAGAAATCCAGCAAAGAGGGCACGTTCCTCGCGGAATCTGAACCCGCGTGCGCCAGGATCGGTGATTTCATCCAGCCTGCAGAGTCGAACGCCGCTTGGTGGTCGGGCCGGATTGTCGGGCTCGCGTCGACTCACGCGAAATTCTGCAGGGTCATACGAAAGGGTAGGACCTGGACCTGAGCAAACAGTTCGGCCTTCGTATAGGGGTCTTCGGCGTTGAACGCGCGGACCTCGTCGATGCTTTCCGCCTCAAATATGATGAGCGAACCGGCCATATCACCAGTTTCGTTCAACAGCGGCCCGCCTAGTTTCAACCGTTCACTGAAACTGCCAACATAACTCAAATGCGCTTCACGTGTGGCCATGCGCAAAGCCAATGAGTTAGGCTTGTCGTTACAGACGATGACGAAAAGTGCCATTGGAAGACGTATCCTCAGTGCTCAGACTTGATGGGTCTCGACAGTAGACCTGCAATGGCTTCGTCAATATCGGCTTCGCCCGCCAGGATGTCAGCGACAGCACTGCAAATTGGCAAATCGACACCCACGCGTTCAGCCAATTGCCGGACAGCTGGCGCTGTTGCAACACCCTCGGCCACCGAAAGCTTGCCGCCAAGGGCTTGGTCTAGGCTCTTCCCACGACCAAGCTCAAGGCCGACGCTCATATTCCGTGACTGGGGGCTCGAACAGGTCAGAACGAGATCACCCAGGCCACAGAGTCCGGCCACGGTTTCGGCTTCACCCCCTAGAATGACCGCCAGCCGCGTCAATTCTGCAAACCCTCGGGTGATCAAGGCGGCGTGCGCACTGCGCCCAAGGCCCCGGCCTTCGACAATGCCGCACGCGATTGCCAGAACATTCTTGACTGCGCCGCCGACCTCAGCACCGATCATGTCGGTTGCGAGATAGGGTCGAAAACTTTGGGTTGCGAGGGTACTGGCCAGTTCGCGGCCAAGGTCAACATTCGGGCACGCCAGAGTCACGGCTGTGGGAAGTCGTCGCGCGACTTCTCCGGCAAAACTCGGACCAGAGAGTACGGCGGGGATAAGTTGGGGCAGACTTTCGGCTAGCACTTGCGTCATCAGTTTAAGAGAGTTTTGTTCAATGCCCTTGGCGCAGAGCAACATGGGTCGGCCCGAGATGGCGTAGGGCGCGAAGCTCATGAGGCTGGCGCGCAAATGCTGTGCGGGTGTGACGTTTAGGATTAGATCACAGTCCTGTAGGTCGGCGATGGTGTTGGTGGGCTTGATCGACGCCTCAAGCTGGACACCTGGCAAGAACGGGCTGTTCTCACCCAGGTTTTCGATCGCCGCAACGACTTCGGGCTCTCTGGCGTAAAGTGCGACCTCAAGCCCGGCGCGCGCGCAGACCTGTGCCAGGGCCGTTCCCCATGCTCCGGCTCCTATCACGCCGGCCCGATTGAATTTCATGGTCACGCCTTGGCCCCCTTTCGTCCCGCAGCGTGGGCCGGGAGAGCTGTGGGGTCCAGCGGCCAGCGGGGCCTTGCAGCAGCACTCAGAGCGTCCGTCATGCCTAAGGCCAATCGTTCAGCGCCGGCCAAGGCGATCATCGCCGCATTGTCGGTACAGTAGATCAGAGGCGGCGCGTCGAAGCTGAACCCATAACGTCCGGCGAGGTCTTGAAGCCGGGTTCGAACGGTCGTGTTGGCCGCGACGCCGCCCGCCACGACGAAGCGCAGGACAGCGCCAGGATGAGTTGCTCCATAGAGCATCATGGCGCGCTCGGTTCGCTCGGTGAGCTGTCGCGCAATAGCGGCTTGAACGCTTGCCGCCAGGTCGACACGCTCGGCCTGGGTCGTCAGGGTCTCGGCCAATCGACCCGCCGCCGTCTTAAGTCCCGAAAAGGAGAAATCACAGCCGTCACGACCTACCAAGGCGCGTGGAAGAGCAAACCGGGTTTCATCGCCACCCGCTGCCAAAGCCTCCAGCGCTGGCCCGCCGGGATAAGGCAGGCCTAGGGCCTTGGCAATCTTGTCAAAGGCCTCGCCTGCCGCGTCATCAATGGTGGTTCCCAGACGCTGACATATCCCAACACCTTCAACAGCCAAGAGCTGGCAGTGACCACCTGAAACCAGGAGCAGTAGGTAGGGGTATGGAATGTCCGCCGTCAGCCGAGCCGAGACCGCGTGGCCCTCTAAGTGGTTCACGGCGATCAGCGGTAGCCCGCGCGCTAGGGCAATAGCCTTGCCAAACGCTAGCCCGACCATCACGCCGCCCACCAATCCGGGACCGGCTGTGGCGGCGACCCCGGATAGATCGCTAAAGGTGATCTGCGCGGTCGCCATCGCCTTGCCCACGACGCCGTCAATCGACTCAACATGGGCGCGTGCGGCAATTTCGGGAACAACGCCGCCATAGGGGGCATGGTCTGCAATCTGCGATGCAATAACTGACGACAGGACCTTCACGCGACCATCCGAACGACGCCGCACAACCGACGCTGCGGTTTCATCGCAGCTCGTTTCGATTCCGAGCAGGGTCAAAGTCTTCATCATCAAGGGAATTCGCGCCAAATTCTCTCGCCCTACGGCCGGGCCTGGTCATGTGCTGGGCCGCAAAATCGAAACCTACTCCGGAGAGTCCCCACGGCAGGTACGCTTCGCGTGATAACGGTGCAACATTTGTCCGCGCCACGTCGAGATGTCATTTCCTGGCCTCACTTGAATAAATCCAGGTTCCTGTCGGCGCGGTCACGCTCTAGGGTTGCCGCTTGACCGCTCAATGGGCAGATATGGACAACCAGGCCAAGAAAATTTGGATCACGCGGGCTCAACCGGGGGCCGACGTGACGGCGAAGCGCGTTCGCGCGCTGGGTCACGATCCAATCGTGGCACCGCTTCTGCAGATCAGCACGCTCACGCCTGACGCGTTTGACCTTGACGATGTCGGCGCCCTTGCCTTCACCAGCGCAAATGGCGTCCGAACCTTCGCTAGTCTTACCTCGCGACGAGACTTCCGGGTCTTCGCGGTCGGGGCCGCAACGGCTAAAACCGCTAAAGAAGTTGGCTTTCGTCAGGTGTTGTCTGCTGACGGCGACGTGGTGGCGCTAGCAGCCGGAATCGCGGCGCGAAAGTCCGATTTGAACGGGGTGGTGTTGCATCCAGGTGCTGCCGATCCTGCCGGTGACCTCTCTGCGGCCTTAGGCGCTCGGGGCATAACTTGCCGTCGCCTTGACCTCTACGACACCGTGCCGTCACCCCTTTGTCCAGAATTGGAGCGACGCGCCCTTAAAGCCGACCTCGTCCTGCTGCACTCGCCCAAGGCCGCTGCCGTGCTTGCGACCATTCTGCGACGGTGTCCCACTCCGGCCCTCAAAGTACTCGCGCTCTCCAAGGCGGTTTTACGACCGCTCGCCCGCACCAAGTTGCCGCTCAAATCTTTCGCACCATTTCCGCTCGAAGCTGCCCTGCTAAATCTGATAGACCGGACTCCATGAACGCTGACAGCAGTCTAGCCCCGATCCGCCAGAACCGCCCTCGTCTGATGGGCCCAGGCTTCTGGGCTCTGATGGCGTTTGGTATGCTCTGCCTGTCAGCTGGCGCGGGTGTCGCGGTTTTTGGCCCGACGCTGTTCCCTGCGCCTCCAAAGCTTGGCCCGCCCAAGCTCGCGGAGGCTGGCATGGCTGTGCGCACCATCCCGTCGCGCGCCCTTGGTCTGGCACCGGAGTCCGCATCGCCGGCGGGCATAATTTCTGGACTTAGCGAGGTGGACCGGCTCAAGATCAAACTTGAAAATCTCCAAGCAAGCCAGGCTGAGGCGAGCCGCTCGGCCAACCTTGCTGTTGCCGCCGCCGGACTGCTTGAGGCCGCGCAAACCTCCCGCCCGTTCCTGGAGTCCTGGGCACGCTTGAGCGCGCTGGCACCAAGCAATCCAGAGGTTCGGGCCTTGCAGGCGCTTGCGGTTTCAGGAGCGCCCAGTCGAGCCACCCTTGCGCTCAGCTTCCCTGAACAGGCTTCGCGCGCCGCGGCAGCTGCCAGGGTACCAAGCAAGGGGGCGGGATTGTGGGCTCGTCTCAAGGCCGCCGCGGGTCGCGTGATCATGATTCGTCAAGTCGATGATATCTCAGGCCAAGGAATCGATGCTGTTCTAGCCCGTGGCCAACAACAGCTTGGTGAGGGCGACTTGAAGGTTGCGCTAAAGACGCTTGAGACCTTGCCGCCAACCGCGCGACGCGGCTTGGAGCCGTGGCTGGCCGGTGCCCGCGCCCGAGCCGAACTTGATCGCCGTGTAGAGGCGCTACAGGCCCAGGCGGCAGCAGACTTGGCGCATGTCTCGGAGGGAGGGCTATGATCCGGGCATTCCTGGCATTTGCATTCGTAGCGGCTATCGCTCTGGCAGTCTTAGCCGTTAGCGATGAAGCTGGTCGCGCCAGCATCGACTGGCTGGGTTGGCGGGTGGACATGACGGCCACCACCTTGATCTTGGCAACCCTCCTTGTGGCCTTGCTGTCCATGATTGTTCTGCGAATGCTGCTCTGGGTTATTGAGGCTCCAACGAGAGCGGAGCGCGCCAGAGTCGAGACTCGCCGCAAACAAGCCGTCGATGTCCTAACCCGCGGGTTCCTTGCCGCCGCAGCTGGTGATGGGGTTGAGGCGCGGCGCCTGGCGGCCAAAGCCGCAGAGATCGCAGTCGAGTCTCCCGGTCTGGTTCGCGTTCTGGCTGCCCAGTCTGCAGAGTCGGCTGGCGATACCGTGGCGGCTCAAGCTGCATACTCTGCCATGTTGGGGTTCCCCGATATGCGCCTGGCTGGTCACAAGGGCATGATGCAATTGGCGCTTGCTCAGGGCGATCGCGTCGGTGCGATGCGCCATGCTGAGTTGGCGTATGGTCAGGCGCGCACGGCGCGTTGGGCTTGGCGGGCCGTCCTTGAAGCCCGACTTGAAGACGGGGATTGGCAGGGTGCCCGGGACCTAATGAAGGGGGCGCTAGATCGTAAAATCGTATCACCCATCGTCGCCGAACGGGGTCGGGCTGCATTGCTGGCTGCATCTGCGGCTCAGCTAGAGGTGGCTGATCAGCCCAAGGCGAGGAGCCAAGCCATCGATTTTGCGGTCGAGGCGGCAAAGCTTCAACCGGGTTTCGCTCCTGGGGTCGTTATGGCAGCGCGCCTGCTTTCCGCCGAGGGTAAGGCCGGTAGAGCTGCGCAAGTGCTTGAAACCGCCTGGAAGGTCGCGCCCCATCCCGCCCTCTGGCTTGCTTACAGAGACTTGAGGACAGACGAGAGTCCGCGACAACGCGCTGCTCGTCTGACAGATCTTGCAAACCTGAACACGCTGGCCCGTGAGAGCCAGATTCTCACGGCAGAAGCCGCTTTGGTGGGCGGCGATCCCGCAAAAGCATATGAAATCGCCAAGGCGATGGACAGCAAACCGATTACAGCGCGGGTGGCCGGCCTCGTGGCGCGCGCCGCCTTCGCTGCGGGCCTCCCCGATGAGGCCAGGCTTTGGCTGGCTCGAGGTGTTGGCGCGCCCAGCGAACCCGACTGGTCTGATCTTGACCCCGAAGGCCGCGCCTTTGCATATCAACCGTCAGACTGGGCTAGGTTGGTGGCGAATTTCGCCGAAACTGGCGAACTCATTCATCCGCGCCATGAACGGCGCGAGCGCGGCATGGGAGAGCTACCCGATCTGCCGATCTCCTATGCAGACCAACCACCATTCATGAATCAAGGGTCCGAGCCGGTTCTCTATCCAATCGACGAAGACCTATACGGGCAAGACGACCCCGTGGCGCCGTCCCTCCCGAGCCAAAGAGGACCTTTAGCGCGACGCCGCTTGGCGAGAGCGCCGAGAGCCGCTAAGTAACCGCCGGTCGCCGAAACTTTTCCCAGCGACGAGTTTTAGGCCGCTTTAGCTCAGCTGGTAGAGCATCGCATTCGTAATGCGGGGGTCAGGTGTTCGAGTCACCTAAGCGGCACCATTCCTCCTAAGGCCCCGGAGACGACGGCGACGAGCTCGCGCTCGCCGCTGCCTGAATCGATTAGGGCTTTAGAGCTGGTGCCGGCGCGGAGACGGGCGGCTTAGCAGCAGGTGTCGGTGGTGGTGAGCCGAGGGGACGCGCTGGCTTGAAAGAGGCGTTGTACTTGATCTTCGACGCATTGACCTTGACCAGATTGTCAACGCCCTTCGCCACAGCCTCCTGGAGCTTCTGATTTCGAACGATGCCCATGGCGTAGTTGGTCGCCGCTTCACCCGTGAAGGGCGCAAGCTTGGTATCGCGAATATCGTTGATCAGCAGGACATTGCCAGCCGGCAGAATGAAGGGCTCGCCTGGGGGAAGCTTGTCTAATTGCGCAATCATATTAGGGTCGGCGCCTGCAGTATCCAGAACACTCGCAGCGCGCTGATATGTAATCCCCTTGCTGTTCAGCCACGCCTCGATTTCGCCAAGGCTGTGCATTGGCTCCATTTCTTTGAGCTCGGCCGGATTGCTTGGGATCGGCATGCGGATTTGATCGACCGTCATGATCTTGCGTTGGCCAAACATGCCGGGGTGCGAAGCCACGAACGCTTCGGCATCGGATTTGGATGGCACTGGAACACTGGTGGTCAATTGTTTTTGCAGGGCCTGGGCCAATAGCGCTTGGCCAGCACGTTGCTTTTGGATGGCAAAGTCAGGCGACTTGTCCAACCCCTGATCATGGGCCGCGTGAGCCATCAGCTTGCGGATAATGATTTGCTGGATTGCGTTTTCCTGAATAGCCTTAGCGGCCTGGGCGTTCGGCGGCGCGGGGCTGCCCGACATTTCGGTGCGCACTTCGGCCAAGGTGATTTCCTCACCATCAACCGTTGCCACCACCTGGCCAGTAGGATCCTTCCCGCCGCCGCCAAGCCCTGGAACTTTGCATGAGACCAAGGCCAAGCAGGCCAGGGGTGCTACGATAGTTACGATCTTAAGTTTCATCGTTGTTGTTCCCATCGCCGCCCGCAGGACGGCTCCCATGTCGGGTGCCCGACGTCAATCAAAAGCGGCCCAAAACTCTAGGCTGCGGTGGACCGGTTAGACAATGGAACCTGTTAATCAGTCGCGAAAGAAATGCGATTTCTTACGGCGCGGGGAAAAAACTGGCCGCATGACTGTCGACCGTGCCAAATCCCCGAGTGGGACTTAGTCTCTGGCCTATTTACGACGCTGCTTTCGGGCGGCGTAGCGTGCATCACGTGCAGCCTTCTGATCAGCGCGCAATGCCAGTTCTCGCGCCTCCATGTCGATCAGCTCTTCTTCACGTCGAATGGCTTCAGCCTCAGCAGAGGCGACGCGTCGGATATCCCGCTCCTTGCGTCGCTCTTCGCGTAGGATTTCCAGCTCCATCTCGCGCTCGGCGCGGCGTTGCTCAATATGAGGGTCGATAACGGCGGCCCGTGGCTTCAATTTGGCGAGAAGGGCCTGTTTCGCAGCGGCTGAGGCAGCCTGACGGTCATTGAAGGTAGAATTTTTAGGATGGATCATGGCGCACGGACATAGTGTCTTTGAGACCAATTGCGAAGCCCCCAAGGTCAGTTTTTCGCAATTTCAGTCGATAATTTCGTGTAGTGTCACTCCAATCTCATCATGCAAGACAAGATCAGCATAGCGATCAAGGTCGGTTGGCTCGCGATTGACAATCACCAGCGCAGCACCGTTGCGTTTGGCCAGCAACGGGAATCCGGCGGCGGGATAGACCAACAACGAAGAGCCCAACACCAAAAATAGCTCGCAATCCAGCGTCGCGGCCTCTGCTCTTGCCATGGGTTCCGCGGGCATCGGCTGACCAAAGGATATGGTCGCGGACTTCACGAACCCGCCGCAGTGAGCACAAGTTGGGGGCATTTCAGTCGTCAAAAAAGCGGCCCGCAGGTCTTCAATTGCATAGGGCGCAGCGCATGTAAGGCAGGTCGCGTAGCTAGCATTCCCATGTAATTCAATGACTTGATCAGCCCGGAGACCGGCGGATTGGTGCAAGTTATCGACATTCTGAGTGATGACGTGGCTGAGTTTGCCCTGCGCGGCTAGGCGAACGAGCGCCATATGGCCCTGATTAGGCGTGCGCCCGGTCCATCCGGCGCGGCCCGAGAAAACCCGACGCCACGCCTCAAGGCGTTGACTGGGGTCGGAGATGAAATCTTGAAACTGAATCGGTTTCATCTGACTCCAAACACCGCCCGGCGAGCGGAAATCAGGAATCCCAGATTCGGTGGAGATACCCGCACCGGTAAAGGCAACAACCCTTTTGGCTTGCGAAATCATCTGTCTAAGGGCGGCGCGAGCGGTCATTGCCCTAGATTGGGTGAAGACGACCGCATGGACAAGGCGAAGGACTTCAATTTGACGCAGCAGTAGGAGCGCCATTTTGGCCACTTGGATGGCTAACCCCTAGCCGACGAAATCTGTTCGCCCAAAAAATACGCGACCCACTTCATTTTCTGCCTGCCAAATCAGCAATTGATCCTGTAGCCCTTGGCTAGCGACGCCATTAGAGCGTCCAGAACAGTCGGGGGGATGCCATGAAGGCGCAGTACTGGGCGAGGCTCGGCATCTTGGCGGTTCCGATCCTCATGGCCTCACCGGCTTTGGCGCAAGCTGGGACACCCGTGCTTGACCACGGCGATACGGCCTGGATCTTGGCGGCGACGGCGCTGGTTCTCTTTATGACCTTGCCAGGATTAGCGCTTTTTTACGCAGGTTTGGTCCGCGCCAAGAACGTCCTTTCGGTGATGATGCACTGCATGTCGATTGCATGTTTGGTGTCTGTTCTATGGTTGTTGGGCGGCTATAGCTTAGCCTTCTCGGGGTCCGGCCCGTTGCTGGGTGATTTCGCGAAATTCGGGCTCCTTACGACAACGCGCGCAAGTCTTGTTGGGACCTTGCCTGAGGGCGTCTTCTTCGCGTTCCAGATGGCGTTCGCGATCATCACCCCGGCCCTGATCATTGGTGCCTATGTTGAGCGCATTAGGTTTGGAGCCGTGCTGTTGTTTTCCGCGCTCTGGCTGGTCGTCGTTTATGCGCCGGTCTGTCACTGGGTCTGGGGCGGCGGCTGGCTGCAAACCCGCCACGTGATGGACTATGCGGGCGGACTGGTGGTCCATGCCACGGCTGGCGTCTCTGCCTTAGTGATCGCTTGGCGGTTAGGTCCGCGCGACGGATATCCTCGCGACCTCTCACCGCCGCACAACCCCGGTATGACCATGATGGGGGCCGGTATGCTGTGGGTTGGGTGGTACGGCTTCAATGCCGGTAGCGCGCTGGCCGCCAACGGCGATGCGGGCTCGGCGCTGGTGGCGACCCACATGGCGGCGGCGACCGCTGGACTGGTATGGGCCTTGATCGAGCGGATAAGGTTCAAACGCTCCAGCATGGTTGGCTTGGTAACCGGCGTCGTGGCGGGCTTGGCAACCGTTACCCCCGCCTCTGGCTTTGTCGGCCCGCTGGGTGGCATGGCATTGGGCGCGGCCGGCAGTCTAGTTTGCTATCAGGCCGTCGATCTCGTGAAGCACCATCTGAAGATTGACGACAGCCTAGATGTCTTCGCCGTCCACGGTGTGGGTGGTATCTTGGGCTCTCTGCTGGTGGCGCTGTTGGCTAGCCCGGCTCTAGGGGGCGCTGGCTATGCTGCGGGGGTTACCATGGGCCAACAGGGGATGACCCAACTCATCGGCGTGGCGGCAGTTTGCGCATGGTCGGGTCTGGCCAGTCTGGCGCTAATCTTTATCGTGCGGAAGACTGTGGGATTGCGGGTCAGTGATGAGGCGATCGACGATGGCCTCGACCTCGCCGCCCACGGAGAGCGAGCCTATAATAGCTAGGGGTCAGCCCAACAGCGCAATCACCGGACGAAAGATGATCGGCAACAGATAGATCTGCGCGCCCTGGATGATTAGCAAGACGATGATCGGGGAAATGTCTACCCCGCCCAAGGCCGGAATAAAGCGCTGCACCGGGCGCAGGATCGGCCGCGTTACGGCGTCCAGAAACCGCGCGATATTGGCGACAAATGGGTTGCGCAGATTGATCACATCAAAGGCGACCAGCCACGACATCACCGCGCTAACGATGATGGCATAGATCAGGGCGGTCAGCAGACCGTGGACGATAAAAAAGAGGAAGCTTCCCATAGCCCCGTTTAGCCGCCTGTCACGGGCTGTGGCAAGTGAGAGGCTAACCTGACTTGACAGAGCGCCGTCGAAAACG
>JANLPX010000419.1:0-1589 GCA_031367485.1 Alphaproteobacteria bacterium
CCAAGGCTTGGTGCCAATACCGATGAGGTGTGGGCCGAGTTGGGTTTGAAGCGTGACTAATGCGGATCACGATCAACGGCAGTTCCGGATCGGGTAAGTCGACGCTGGCGCGGCGTCTGGCGTCGGTACTCGACCTGCCGCACGTGGAGCTCGACGCCGTTAACTGGCAACCGGGTTGGGTCGATCTCAACAGCACAGACCGCCCGGAATTTCAGCGCCTGGTCGCCGCTGCCTTGGCTGGTGATCGCTGGGTCACCGACGGCAATTACAGCTCCGTGCAAAGTGATATCCGGGCCCGGGCCACTCACGCCATCTGGCTGGACTATCCCCGCCCGCTGATCATGAGCCGGGTGATCCGCCGTTCATTTCACCGCGCGATCAGCGGCGATGAACTCTGGCCCGGCACCGGCAATGTCGAAACCTTCTCTCGTTGGTTGGACAAAGAACACCCCATCCGCTGGAGTTGGGACACCTATCATCGAATCAAAACCCGCTACGAAGCGATCTTCGACGATCCGGCCAATGCTCACCTGCGCGTCCACCGCCTGCGCCATCCGAGGGAGGCGAATGAGCTGGTGGCAGCCTTCAGCTCTCGCCCTTAGCGAGCAGGCTTTTGATGCGCATCACCATTACAGGCAGTTCCGGTTCAGGAAAGTCGACCATGGCTCGTCGGTTGGCGCTAGATCTGGACCTGACCTATGTAGAGCTCGATGCCATCAATTGGCAGCCCGGATGGGTGGAGTTGCGACTCGCAGATCCTCCCGAGTTCTAACGGCGTGTTACAAAGGCTCTGGCCGGGGATCGCTGGGTTAGCGACGGAAACTATAGTGCTGTGCAGTCACAGATTTGCGGCCTCGCCACGGACGTTGTCTGGTTGGACTACTCGCGATCGCTGATCATGATGCGCGTTATTGTTCGCTCGTTCCGACGCGCCGTTCAACGCACCGAACTGTGGCCAGGAACAGGGAATATTGAGGCGTTCAACAAGTGGTTCAGCAGTGATCATCCCATCCGACTGAGCTGGGAGAACTACCAACAGAAGCGCGCACAACTCGCGGCCATCTTTGCCCAGCCACAAAGCGCGCATCTCCGCGTCCATCGTCTCCGCCACACACGCGAGGCTGAGGAGTTAGTTGCTGAGCTTAAACGTCTGGCGGCGGTTCAGGGGTTGCAGCGCTGACCTGGCGGCGAGCCTCAGCGGCGACGGCGGCGTCCATCTCCTCAATCGTCAGAGGTGGTCTATCGGTTTTGAGAATCCCAAACACCTCGGCAAGCTTGGTCGGGACAAAATGTGTCGCTCGCCTCATCGGTGTTCTCATCAGCATCTCGGCAGTTCGAAGCGGTTTTGATCGCCGACGCCAGAAATGTCTAGCGCGGCCCTAGGGTCATCCGGCTAGAATAGCTGACATTGCCCGCACGACCCCATTTCGGAGACACCCATGGCCCGTATGAAATTCGGCGCATTCCTCGCCCCGCACCACCCCATCGGCGAGCATCCGATGCTGCAGATGCGTAATGATATCAAGTTCGCGGCCTATCTGGACGCGCTGGGCTATGATGAGTTCTGGGTCGGTGAACACCATTCGACC
>JANLPX010000104.1:0-2247 GCA_031367485.1 Alphaproteobacteria bacterium
CTCTCCACCCGGATGGACCCGGCGCGCGACATCACGCTGATTGAAAACACCCCCATCGACTATCTCGACTTCGCGTCGCCAGAGAGCGGCCTAGGGTCCAAGATCGGCCTGGACGCCACCAACAAATGGCCCCCGGAGACCCACCGTGAATGGGGCGAGAAACTGGGGATGGATCAAGCCACCATCGACGCGGTCAGCGCAAAGTGGGCCAAGTTGGGCCTATAAATCCTCCCCCGCTGGGGGAGGTGGCCTGAAAGGCCGGAGGGGGTTGCAGCCCACGAGCCTGCGCCCTTCAACCCCCTCAGTCAGCTTCACTGACAGCTCCCCCAAAAGGGGAGCATTTTTGGTCGATCACTTAAACCAGCTCAACTGCTCGGTCGTCACCAACAGCTTACCATCCCGGCTCCACAGAGACCCGGTCTGGTCGAAGAAGCCGCTCTCGAACCGCCGGGCCTTGGCCTCTGCCATCACATAGTCAGTGCCGACCGCCGCCATTTCTGCCGGCGTGGCGTGGAAATAAGCTGACATGGAAATGGTCGAAACCGGCGAGCGCTCAGTGATCTTGTACATCAGGCGCGGGGCAAACACGTCGGCCAGCATGGCGGCCAGCGGATAGTCCAAAGGCCGCGCCTGCGCGTCCCGCACCCAGGTCCGGGTCTCAGTGGAGCCACCCTCAGGTTGGAACGGTACCGGGCCGGAAATCTGGCGGCTCTCAAACATCATCCCGAACGACACGCGCACATGCGGCTTGGGCGGTGGTAGGTCCTCCGGCATTGGCACGGTCGGCATAACCGCTTCCTGGTCGGCCAAGGTGTCGCGCCTCTGACCCAGTGTGACCATGGCCATGGCAGCAACACTGTCGCCCTGCACCAACTCCGACGTCCAGAATTCCATTGACCGGCCTTGGCGCACCGGTCGGGTCACCAGCGAGATCGGGTCTTCGCTCAGCCCGCCCATCAGATTGACGGTCAACGCCACCGGCGTCCCGGCATGGTCGGCCTCCGCCAGCACCGCCTTCAGCAACAACGCCACGGTCCAGCCGCCGAATGGGCCGATGGAGTTCCAATACCGTTTGTCGATCTGGCTCCCCCACCGCCGGGCCCCCTGGAGTTCCAGCCGCAGGGCATCGTCGAACGCAAACGCGCTTAGGGTCTCACTCATGAAAATAGCCTCAAGTCGGAAATCAGAAACCTAAAAGCCGTCTTAGAGAACAGCCCTGGTCATGAGGCAAGACCGCCAACGCAAAAGGGGCGAACCTTGCGGCCCGCCCCTGTCTTCGCAGTTCAAAGCGATGTTAGGCCAGATGCGCCCCCGCGCCCTGCCGACGCCGCAGCGCACTGCCAACCAGGCCAAAGCCCGCCAGCATCAGAGCCCAGGTAGCAGGTTCAGGAACACCGCTAGTTGGTCGGCTGGTGAAACTCACATCGTCCAACCCACCTACTGACCGTCCGCCAGCATAATAGAAGCCGAGGGTCGTAGATGTCCCCGTGGCCGTGATGGCTTGGCTGAACTGGGCCCAGTTAGTCCCCAACCCCGGCGTTGAGCCACCTGTAGGATTTGTCCAAATTCCAATGCTGCTGCCATTGACGAATACATTGATAGATGTGGCGGCATCGACGAAGGATCCTACCCAGAAACTCAAATCGTAAGTCGCACCAGCTATAGTCGCTACTGTCTGTTCGATGCCGACGGCCGAACCATTGTCAAATTCGCCGGTCAAGTCGATCCACTGCAGGCCGGTATGGCCATTATAGTAAGTCGGCCCAGTGGTGTATTCGGTGTCCGACGTGACGGTTATGTTGTTCCCACCGCCCACAACTTTCCAACTGTTGTTGCCCGGACCGCCGAAGCTCGCGCCGGGCGCATATGAGACAAAGCCGGATTGAAACAAGCCTGGTGTCGTAACGATAGGATTCTCAAAGCCCCCATCGATGATCAGCTCGGCAGCCTGCGCCGGTTGAGTGAAGGCCAGAAGTGAAGCGACGAGAGCAGTGCTTAGTAGAGTTTTCATAGTGGACCCCCATTTGATACAGACCCGGACAGGGCCCTTTGACGATCGGTTCTATCGCTCTCCCGGACACCCGAATATCGGCCGAGTGGGGGAGCCAGATGGTGGAGGCGGGATTGCAGCATTGACGCTCGGGTGACAGGCGGGCAGGGATTGGTCACAGCCTAGATAATGGACATCTCCGCCTTGGACGGCCCGCGCGCCCTATCGGACCCGATCGCCGACGACGCCGCACGCCT
>JANLPX010000125.1:0-1857 GCA_031367485.1 Alphaproteobacteria bacterium
TGGCCGCCGCGACATTGCTCAGAGGATATTGCCGACCGCTGAGGCTAATCAGCTTTCCGCTGAGGCGATTGCCCGGGCGACCACAGGCCGGGAGAAGCGGGTCATTGGACTGCACGGGCAGATGTTCTACGATGGCTAGTGCCCGCCCGTCGCCATCTGGATTAGGGTCAGGGTGACTTCCAACAGGATCAACCCGACGACAATCGCCTCCATGCGCAGGGATCTCTGGGTATCGATGAGATCGGTCAGGACCGTCACGGTTTCGCCGATGAGATCGAGTTTGCGACCCAGAGTCTCGGCGCGCTCGACTAACTCATACTCGTCTTCCAGGCGGGCATAGAGGCGCTCGAGGTCGGGACGATCCCATAGGATGTCGGGTTTCTCGCGGACGGCCACCCGCTCGGCCACGCGATGTTGCACCAGCAGTGCCGAGCCGATGAGCTTGATCATGTCGCGACGACCACTGGGGCTTCGGCCTTGCTCGGCAAGCTTGCGGGCCCAGGGCTCAATAGTGTCAAAGACTTGGGCGACCTGGCGTTCGTCGCTGGCCAGGGCCGCACTCTTGGCGACGGCATCGGCCACGACCAGAAGCTTGTCGGGCGACAGAGCGCCGATCCGCACGACACCGTTGGGCTGGACACCTTCATCTTGGTCGTCTCGAGCGGCTAGGCGGATGGTCTCCTCTTCGTGCAAGGCCAGACCGCCTTGGACACGGGGCCGAACGCCCCGGAGCACTTCGTCTTCAGCAAGAGGGTCTAGCCCGAAGAGTACGACAACGCCGTAGCGGAAGACGACGACGAGACCCTGGCCAACCCGGAAGGAAAGCGGCGCTGTCGAGAGGGCGTCGTCGCGTTCCAGACCCACCGTGTCGATCCGCTCGCCCAGCACGATGGCGCGCGCGGTTAGGTGCTCGAGGCCGGTGGGAGCCGGAAGTGGTTCGACATTCATTGGGTCTCACCTTCACACAGGCGGACGTGATTGAGGAGGCCCTATCGCCAGCCGTAATTGAAGCTGATCGAGATACGCTCAGACTTTGCTGCATTGACCGGCACCTCATGGCGCAGCCAGCTCTCCCAGATCAGTATCGTCCCAGCCTGGGGTTGGAGATAGACGAAGCTCTTGGCGGTTTCGGCAGCGTCAGCGCGACGGGGCGGGGCGGCCATCATCAGGGGCAAACGCGGGTCTTCCAACCTAAGCGCGCTGGCCCCCGGCGGAACGGTTACATAGACCGTGCCGGAGAGCACACTGTGCGGATGGATGTGGCCCGAGTGGGCAGCACCGGGTTTGAGGATATTGACCCAGAGGCTGTCGAGCCTCAGGCGACCGATACCTAGTTCGAAGGCGAGGTGTTGGGCAAAGGACTGGGCGTGCTTGTCGAGCTTGGTTTTCAGCTGGCCAAACACTGTGGCGCGGCGCGGTAAGTCGTCTAGCGAAGCATAGGAGGTATAGCCGCCGTAACGGTTCGCCTTGCACCAGGCACGCCCGGCCTGATCCTCATCCGCCAACATTTGGCACGCCTGAGCGAGTTCGTCGTTGAAGGTGGTGAAGCCGCGCTCGGTCGCCAGCGAGGTTTCATAAACCTGTGTCACAAAGAGGGATCGCGTGGCCATAGGATCGCGGCTAAGGCTCTATGGCGCTGATGTCAAAGCCTGAGGAATGTGACTTGCGAAATCTGACGATCTTGATCGCCGCCGTTGCGAGCCTTGGCATGGCGACAAGAGCCTTGGCCGCCGAGCCTGCGCCGCCCAAACTGATCGTAGCGATCAGCATCGACCAGTTCAGCGCTAATCTGTTTGACGACTGGCGCGGACAGTTCACCGCCGGGCTGAAGCGGCTCTCCAGCGGCGTGGTCTATAC
>JANLPX010000126.1:0-5659 GCA_031367485.1 Alphaproteobacteria bacterium
GCCGAGACGCAGGGAGTCAGCCAGCCAATGACTAGCGCGGACGCCGATTGTGGTGCCGGCGACCCGCGTCAGGCCCGGAACATACTCGTAGGTCGATACCAGAAAGACGGGATTTCCGTCCAAGCCTGAGGACTGCACCAGGGTCGTGCCAGACGCCACCGACGGCAGTGGTGAGCGCAGGGTCAGGCGACCCTGCAGATAGTCAATATCGTAGTCCTGTGACGGCGCAAGCAGTGTGCGTTGCAGCGTAATCCCGGAATCCTTATCACGGATCTCGACCCAAAGACGTTCGGAGCCCTGAGTGACGTCTTGCTGGCGGAGATAGTATAACGACCCGCCCGTACCGCGGAATTCCTGCCGGGACTGCAGGGTCCCTGGATCTGCTGCAAAGACTTCAAGTGTCGAACGTCGCTCTCCAGAAGATGTGACTGCCTGGGAGTTCCAAACCAAGTCACCCCCGTAGAGGCCTCGGCTATATTGGGTGAGTTCTGTGCCTGTCCACGAGGTTTGAAAATTGCCCCACATGACGTGGGAGGCGTCGCGCTCCAGACGAACGTAGAATTTACCTTGGGTCGGCGCGTCTTCAACTATGACGCTATCGTCCCCGTAAACCGGATAGTAGCGGTTGGGATCAATCCGCCGGAGCAGATAGTTCGGGTCCTTCGAACCGAAATTCGAGAACAAATCCCTCAAAGGTTGTTCCTGGGTATCGGCGCTGGCCGTCAACAGATAGCTGCCGAGAATTTTGCCCTTTAGATAAAATGCAGCCCGACCGTCGAAGGTGGTTTTTTTGTCATAGTGATCGGTACCTGTGGTGATGAGGGGCGAGGTTCCCGTTGTAGTCCCCTTGGCGGCGGTGACGTCGCCTACCGCGAAATAGAACCAGCTTTTGTCGGCGATCGAAAGATTACGTTGGAAAGTCGAGACCTTACCCAAACTGTCTTTCACGGAAACGGTGACCTGTTGCGGACCTGAAGGTAGAATTTGGCGAACCGCGAACCGGCCGGCTTTGTCCACGGGTACGGGTAGTCCCAAAGCCGACACGCTCTCGCCCGGTCCGATCCGAACGCCGCTGATGGTTACGGAGCCGCCGGAAACGGGAATATTCCGCAACTTCAGGCTGGATTGCCCCCAACCGCTGAGATCGTTGCGAGCCTGCCGATCGCCCTGATGATTTGAATCTACGCTGTCGAGTTGGGTGATAGTTTTGACAGCGGTCTCATCAAAGCGCCCGTCGGCGTCATAGACCCGCAGAACGTATCCAAGCTCGGCGGTTGACCCTATTGACGGAGACCAGCTCGCCTCTTCGCCCAGGGCCAAGGGAAAGACGGCTAGAGGCGTTTCGGTCGTACCTTGCCCCTCTTGGAAGACCCGAACCTCGGCCCGCTTGATCCACCACGCATAGTTGGAATAGGTGCGCCACGTGACAGGCTGGCCGCGGATGACCACCTGCGACGTCGGCCAAACATTGAGAGCTGGGGCGACGTTCAGGGCGTCGTACTTGATCTGAATGTCGGCGCGATCCAGCGCTATATCGACGCACCTCTGACGGTCGGCTTCAGTTTCCCCCGTGTCGGCGTCGAGGGGCTGACCATCGACACTTATCGAGAAAGGCAGTCCAGCCGGGCTATGGTTGGGTTCGCATTCGTCGACCCTCACAAAGGTTTCAATGGGGGCAGGCAAACTCGCAGGCTCGACGTCTTGGTACCATGCGCGAATAACGGTTCTGCGGTTCGTCGCCATGCCGCTCTCTGTGGCGTTAGGCGCAATAGGTTGCGTGTCGCCAAAACCTCGGACCGAAATCCGCCCACTGGGCAAATCAAGAAGCCGCGTCAGATAGGTGGCGATGGCATCCGCACGCGCCTCAGATAGCGCCTGATTGTCCGAATAGGTCGCATGCAATCTATCCGAGATGCGCTGATTATCGGTGTGACCCGCGATCTCAAATTTGAGCCCTTGCTTACCACGCAGACCGTCGGCCAAATTCTCGAGGCGTTGACGCACGCTCGGCAGCAATACCGCCTGGCCCGAAGCAAAGGCGTCCGAACCTGCATTCATCTCCAACGAGATCAAACGATCAGGCCGGGTTCCCTGGACGACTTTTCGCTCATCCCTGGTGAACGAGGACGGAGACAGAGAGTTGAATTCCCCGCTCTCCTTTTCGGTGTTCAATCCAGCAGCGAGGTCATGGACCCGACTATTGTCTATGCGATTGCCGATTGAAGACTGGATCCTGGTCGTTGACGTTGCTGACTCAGCCAAGCTTGAGGTGGAAAGTGAAAGACAGATGATGCTGGCCGCGGCAAGCAGTCGGGTCTTTCGCGAGAGGTTCATGGGCGCGGACATCAGTGTTCCCCCTCGATTTCGATTGTGAGGGGGTATTGCCCATGAGTTCGTCGCCACCCGTCGTCGACCAGCCTGCGGATATCCTGAGCTCGACGCTTGGCGAGCCCCACGTTCGCGGGGTTCTGGCTGTAAGCGATGCGGACAATGGAAGGCCGTGCTTTTAACTGCTCCGGAAGCACCGTGATCTTGGCACTCCAGGCGTCTTGAAGATCTAAGCTATCGCCCTTGAAGGCCGCATCACTCAGCTCGATCCGAACCACGCGATGCACCGTGGCACCAAAGTTCAGCTTGACCACCTTGCCGCGCGTCAGACGTACATCGCGCGGATTTTCAGTGGTCACGCGGAATCCGCTGGGGAGGGATCTTTCGTCTAACTTCATGACGAAGTTCGAACCGCGATCCGGATTGGGGATCGCAGGACAGGGAACGTGGAAGCGCCCATCGCTGTCTGTGGTGACCAACAGGCCATTTACCGTCGCCAGCCGAACCGCTGGAATGCCAGGCTCTCCCTCATCCTGGTAGCCATTGGCGTTCTTGTCGTCGAATACCTTGCCGATCACGTCCGGACAATCGAGGGTCGGATCTGGGGTAATTCGGACGGTCGCCGTGGCCGTATTAGAGGCCAAGGTGCCGGTGGCACCTATCCCGGCCCAGGCCCGATTCACATAGTCGCCGTCACCAACCCCCGAGCCCACAATCAACAGCACGGTGTAGGTCTTCTTCTCCTTGGCGGCGAAGGTTTCGGGGGGCCAGATCAGATCGCCTCCCAAGACGGTTGGCGTCACCGGCTGACCATTGCGGGTGGCGCTACCGGCCCGAAACTTGAAGCCGAGAGGCAAGGTGTCGCGAATGCTTACGCCACCAATCGCGCTCGTAGAGATGTCCGTGGCGGTAATCGTATAGGGCACCAAATCTCCGCGAGATGCCCAGACCTTGGGCGTAACCTTTGTCACCACAATCGTCCCACTCACGATGGGATCGAGCGGTATATGATTGTTGAGGATCGGCGCTGACCCGCCATTGGTGATGGTGAAGGACAAATAATATTGAGTGGTCGCTGATCCGCCTGGGACCAGTCCCTGGCATGTGGCTGGATTGAGCTGCTGGATCACCGATTGGGATGGCGCGGTGTCAGTCGCCTGGACGAGAGCGGGATTTGGATTTGGCCCAACATTCAGCGTCGTTGCGCAAGCCGGTAGGAGGGTGGATGGAGAAGGAAGGTATCCCGTCGGCGCGGTGACGACCAAACGATAGACCCCGCTTGGGAAGCCATTCTGCAGCAGGAACTGGTACTGGCCATCTGCCCCGACGACCTGGATCGCAGCTGCGGCACCGCCCACCAAATGGACTGCTGGATCAAATCCGGGCGGACCAGAAATGGCGACCCCTGCCCCGCCGACCGGCTGGCGCGTCAGGGCATTATAGATCACGCCCGAGGGGTCCAAGGGAAGGTTTTGCTCGAGAACACGATCAGCGGGTGCCAGGGTGATGGCGTTGATTTGACCGCCAGCCGGGGGAACAACACCCCGATTGCCACCGGAGACCGGAACACTTGGCAGGGTGTTGCCATCTTTGCTGAAGGTGATGGAGTAGCCGGAACCCACAGGCAGTCCCGAGGCCTCATAACCCGGGCAATGCAGGTTATCGAACTGGTAGAAACCGGACAGATCTGTGGTGGTTGTGCAGATGACGACGCCATTTTGCCGCAGCACGACCGTCCATCCAGCTTGACCAGAGAGACTGCCATCAGTCGGCCGCACGCGGGTGTGGTTCCGGTCGAGATAAACATAGCCGTTGATGATCGGCGGCTTGAGCTGCGGAACCGGGATTTCACCGAACCTGTAATCCACGAGATTAGAATTCTGGCCAACCACAATATTGACGATCTGATCGTTGTCGCCGACACCTACGGGCTTGTGACTGTTGGCGTTGCCGGGCGCGCCCGAGGCCAAACCGGTCTTTCCGTCGGTGACACCTGCAGGCTGTACCTCGATCAAGCTATAGCCTGCACCGTTGCTGGCTGGCAGATTGCTGAACAGGAAGCTCCCGTCGGCTCCAGAAATTTGGGTCAGGTAAACGCTACTGCCCGTCGCGTCGTTACCCGTTAGATTGACGACCACTCCGCTTATGCCGGCTTCTCCAGCGTCGCGAACGCCGTTATTGTTGGCGTCAGTATAGACATAACCAGCAAGGCTGGCATTGCCGCCCACTTCACCGAAGTTGTAACCCTTCTGTACACTACCCGCTGGCAATACGACGCCGGTGATGACGTCAGAGCCGCCGGTAGCCACGGGCTTTCCAGACGACGCAGATCCCGGATTGTGGCCAGCGACGGTGGTTTTGCCGTCCCCATTTGCGGGTTGGGTCTCTGTAATCTGATAACCGCTCGCGGCGCTGGCCGGAACATTTGAGAAGACATAGTCCCCCTGAGCGTCAGTCAGAGTGGTGAGGTTTACTGCACTGCCATCCGCAGCCACACCGGTCAGGGTGACGGTCACCCCCCCGATACCAGGCTCTCCTGTTTCCGCGACACCGTTGTTATTGAGGTCTGCATAGACCTTGCCGGAGATCGTTCCGCTAGTCGGCGGCGCTGCCATTTCGCCGAAATCGTTATCCGATGATATCGTACTTGCGCCGACCAAATTGATCGAAGAGATCGCTGATGGGATGACACCAACAAGGGTAGCAAGGCCACCCGTGGACCCTGCGGTTGTCTTTCCATTATTGGTGGCGGTCGGCTGAGCAGGCTCCGTGACAGTATAGGTTCCGGCTGCTAGACCGGTGAAGACATATCGCCCATCGGATGATGTAACGGTCGTCGTTGTGACCGGCAGACCATTGAAATCTACTCCGGTCAGATTCAGGGTAACCCCGGCCAAGACACTGTCGGCCCCGTTGAACACGCCATCATCATTCGCATCGATGAATACGCGACCCCCTATCTGGCGGCCGGCTGGTACTTCGGCAAAGATGTTGGCCAGGGCCGTGGTGGCAGGCGGTAGGGTAATCCCAGCGACCTGACTGGGCACCACGCTTTGGAGCGTTGGCGTGCCTGGGGTTCCACCGTTGCCGACCGTCCCGGCCAAGGTTTTGCCATTGGCGGTGCCGGCGGGCTGTGACGGCTCTCGCACAGTGTAGGACCCCGGCGCGAGACCGGAAAAGAGGTAGTTGCCAGCGCTGTCGGTCGTGGTCGATGCGATGGGGCTCGCCCCACCGTTGAAGAGCTCGATAGTCACGCCGACCAGGGCGGTGTCGCTGGCGTTGCGCACGCCGTTGTCGTTCTGGTCGAGGAAAACAGATCCACCAATGCTTG
>JANLPX010000144.1:0-17094 GCA_031367485.1 Alphaproteobacteria bacterium
CGGTCCTCCACCAGAAAGCCGGAAGCTGGGATGGTAACCTCCAGATAGTCGATGACCGGCGGCAGCAGCTTGGCCTCGGCATTGGCGGCCGCAGCTTCATCTCCCGGCTGGCCCAGGAACTTGGGCGCGACCAGGCGGTTGAAGAACATGGTTCCAGCCGCACCAACAAAGATGGTGTCACCGAATTCCTCGAACCAGATCGTCCGCGCACGGGCACGGGGCTCAACCGGGATCAGGTTTGGGTCGGGCCGCAGGGCCTCTAGATAAGTGATGATCGCCGTAGAGTCAGAGATCAGGAAATCGCCGTCCTTAAACCCCGGCATCTTGCCGAACGGACTGGCCAGCTTGAACTCCGGCGGGCCACCGCCCATGCCTGCGGCCTGCAATTCAAGCTCGATCCCCTTTTCAGCGGCATAGGCCAGGGTCTTGCGCACGAAGGGCGACAGCGGGGAGCCATAGAGGATCATTCGGAAGGTCCTTCAGAAGTGGGGTTCGCGGCTTGAGATAGGCGCTCAGCCTCGGTGGGCAAGCGCAATCTGTAGACGCCCTTGAACGTCTCAGGGTCAGCAGGCTTGCCGTGCCGCGTGACCACCAGCTTGCCCTGTCGCGCCAAGCCGCGCGCCGTGTTGCGCACATGGCCCGTCAAGCGCTGCCACCTCTCCGGATCGGCCGCCCGGGCAACCTCTTCCGACGAGGCCGACTTGCCGGGCGCAAGCCTCCCCACCACCTCAAGGATCACGGCTTCCATATCGATGGTCATGCCCGGATGATCCTTGCGTCATAAGCCAACAGTTGCTGGTCGTGGGTCACCAGCGCGACATCCTCGAGGATGGCTTGAGCAACCAGTATCCTGTCGAAGGGATCTTTGTGATGAGGTGGCAGGTTCCCGGCCAACCATGCGTGCTCTCCCGATATGGGGAGCACATCATGTCCAGCACTAAGGACCCGGCTCAAGAAATCGTCGGGCGCGGCTAGGCGTCCGGCAGCGCGCTTGGTTGATATTTCCCACAGGCTTGCAGCACTGATCCAGGTCTTCGTGATCCGCTCACGAAAAGCCTCTGCGGCTTGCGGGCCGATCCGGCTGGGGTCGGCAAAGCTCCAGAGCAGCACGTGAGTATCGAGGATGGCCCTCAAGACTGAATGCTCGCCTCAAAATCCTCGATGATCTTGGCGTCATAAGAGTCAAAGTCGTCGGCGATGGTGATTTCACCCGCCATGCTTCCCATCCAAGCGGGCAATCCATCAGACCGGCGCGGCATATCCTTCGGTGCCAGAACTGGCGTCAACCGGACAGCCGGTTTGCCATTGCGCGCTATGACCACCTCCTCGCCCGACTCCGCCCGCTCGATAAGCTTCGAGAGATTAGTTTTTGCACTGTGGATGTTGGCGACGATCATGACTTAGCTAAGCTAAACTAACTATGCAAACAAAGCAATCACCCGCCCCGTTTCAGCGTCTCGCGGGCGATGATCACCTGCTGAATCTGGCTGGTGCCCTCATAGATGCGGAAGATGCGCACGTCGCGATAGAACCGCTCAATCCCGTAGTCGGCGATGTATCCCGCCCCGCCGAAGATCTGCACCGCCTTGTCGGCCACGCGACCTACCATCTCCGAAGCGAAGTATTTGGAAGCCGCAGCTTCTAGGGTGACGCTGACACCAGCGTCGCGCTTGCGCGCGGTCTCGAAGGTCAGGGCCTTGGCCGCCAGGGCCTCGGTCTTGCAGTCAGCGATCATGCCCTGGATTAATTGGAACTGAGAGATGGCCTGGCCAAACTGCTTGCGATCTGACGCATAGGCCACGCAGTCAGCGACCAGCCGCTCGGCCACACCGATGCAGACCGACGAAATGTGCAGTCGCCCACGGTCAAGCACCTGCATGGCGACCTTGAACCCTTCGCCTTCCGCGCCCAGCCGATTCTCGACCGGCACCCGGACATTGTCGAAGGTCACGTCGCAGATATGCGCTCCCTGCTGGCCCATCTTCTTTTCGGGCTTGCCGACCGAGAGACCAGGCAGGTCCCGTTCCACCAAAAACGCCGAAACCCCGCCGCCGCCCGGCTTGGTCGGATCGGTACGCGCCATCACCGTAAACAGGTGCGCCTTATTGGCATTGGTGATGTAGCGCTTACTCCCATTCAAAACGTAATGGCTACCGTCGCGCACAGCCCGGGTCTGGACTGCAGCCGAGTCAGAACCGGCCTCAGGCTCGGTCAAGGCAAACGAAGTAATTATCTCGCCCGAAGCGATGCCCGGTAAGTATTTGATTTTCTGCTCTTCTGTACCAAACATCACGAGACCCTGACTGCCTATCCCGACATTGGTCCCGAAGGCTGAGCGGAAGGCTGGGCTGGTGCGGCCCAGTTCGACGCCGACAAGGCACTCTTCCTCCATGTTCAGATCCAGCCCGCCATACTCGGCGGGGATCGACAGGCCGTAGAGCCCTAGAGCCTTCATCTCTTCGATCACATCATCAGGTATGGCGTCGTCTTCGGAGACCCGACCCTCCAACGGCCGCAGCCGCTCAGCGACAAAGCGACGGACGGTATCGATGAGCTGATCGCGGGTTTCGAGGTCGAGGGCCATGATGATCTCTATGGGTTGGGGATGACGCGGGCTTGCATCGTGACCCCGCGCCTCTTAGGTCCCAGGCAACCTAGAGATTGGACGGCGCGCGGGCAAATGGCCTGAGCGACTTTGAGGGGCAAAATGGACGGCACTGAAGTTCAGAATAACGGCTGGCGCGACGAGGAGGTTGTTGACGGCGAATGGACCGGCTGGCGCGTCTACGGGGCCGAGCCCTTCGAAACCCATGCCGGGCCCTTCTACTATAGGCTAGAAGCTGACGGTCGGGCGGTCTGCGCGTTCCGGACCGAAGCCAAGCACATGAACGGCGGCAATTTCCTGCACGGCGGGGCGATCATGACCTTTGCCGATTTCGCAATCTTCGTAATTGCCCGCGACGTGTTAGCTGGAACCCACAGCGTTACAGCCACCTTCAACGGCGAGTTCGTCGGCGCAGTGCCTCAAGGTGCCTTGGTCGAGTGTCGCGGTGAGGTGGTCAAGGCTGGCCGCAGCATGGTCTTCGTGCGTGGGATGATCACGACAGGGCCGGAGCCGGTGATGAGCTTTTCCGCCGTCATCAAGAAGACGCAGCCGCGCGGATGACCCCTCGCCTTTCGGTCCTAGACCTCTCGCCCGTCGGCGGTGACAACACCCAAGCCCAGGCCGTTCGCGAAACCATCGAGGTCGCCAAGGCCGCCGAGCGGCTGGGCTACCACCGCTTCTGGGTGGCTGAGCACCACAATATCGGCACGTTAGGATCAGCCGCGCCTGAGATTCTGATCGCGGCACTCACTCAGGTAACATCGACCATCCGGCTGGGCTCCGGCGGTGTCATGCTGGTCAACTACTCGCCGCTCAAGGTGGCCGAGGTGTTTATGGAGTTGGAGGCGTTGGCCCCTGGTCGGATCGACCTTGGCGTCGGGCGGGCTCTGGGCACAGACGGGCGGACAGGCGCGGCGTTGCGCTCGTCAAGCTCCGAGGTTTTTCCTCACTATTTCGCCCTGCTGAACGCTTGGTTGTTGGATGCCTCGGGCGTGGAGCCGATCACCGATGCCCATCCGGCCCGCGACATCCACGCTAGCCCGTCTGGTCCCTCGCATCCCGACATGTTTATGCTGTGCTCATCCCCCGAAAGTGCCGCATTTGCGGGCCAGGCCGGGGTCGGCATGGTGTTTGCCGAGTTCATCGCACGGGCGGAGGGAGCACCCTCTGTGGCCGCATACCGGCGGGCCTTTCAACCGTCAGTGTTTCGCGCGGAGCCGTGCGCTGCCGTGGCGACCATCGCCCTGGCCGCTGAAAGCACCGATGAGGCAGAGCGACTCGCGGCCCCCATGCGGGCTGGAGCCCTGGCGAACCTGGACAATGAGCGCAGACGTTTCCGCACGATACCCGAGGCGCAGGCCTTTCTGGCAGAGAACGCCAGCGACCCGCGTCTCCCCGGTGTGCTGGCGCGAGCCATCGTCGGCAACCCCGCTCAGGTTCGTGATGGTCTAGCCGCTAAAGCCCTGGCCGCCGACGCCGATGAGTTGTTCGTCATGGCGGTAGGTCCCAGCCTGGAAGCCCGCATCCGTTCACTTGAGCTCATTGCAAGCCAATAGACCTTAGCTGGTCGCCGCAAACTGGCGCTTGGCGGAATTGGTTTCGGCTGATACGGTTTATGGGCAATGATGATCCGGCTCGCCCAGACCAAACTCGTAGCAGCCCCCTTGTTGGGGTCTGTTGGGCGCGTGCGACTTTAGTCACTACGCCCACCGATCCCCGCTAATCGCGGATGGATCGGAAAGGCTCCCCTCCATCTGCAAACCCAGATGGAGACTTCAAATGCCCTCAACAAACACCCTGCCTGACTGGTGGTATGACGACCTTGCTCAAGTTGGTCTCGACTTTGCTGACCCCGGCCAAGTCGCCACCTATGACGACCGCCAACGCGGCTCGGCCACAGACGACCGTGCCCTGCTGAAAAGCCTGGGGGTCACCCGGGCCACGGCTATGGCCGATATCGGCTGCGGCACCGGCATCCTGGTTTGCGAGGCCGCCGATCAGGCTAGGTCTGTACGGGCCATCGACATTTCACCCGCCATGCTCGCCGCCACCAAGTCTCGCGCGACCAGCCTGGGCCTTAGCAACATCACCTATGAACAAGCTGGCTTCCTGACCTTCGCCGCATCCGGTGACCTGGACCTGATCATTAGCAAGAACGCTCTGCATCACCTGCCAGACATGTGGAAGGCCGTGGCGCTCACCCGCCTGCGCGATGCCCTGCGCCCCGGCGGCCGCATCTACATTCGCGACGTCGCGTTCAACTGCGCGCCTGACGCCCTGCCGCGTGCCGTTGAAAGTTGGGCCGCCTACATAGCCCGGGAGACTGGCTATAGCCGCCAAGAGGTCGCCACCCACGTGCGTGATGAGCACTCCACCTTTGCCTGGATAATCACCCGGATGATTGAGGAGGCCGGATTCCGTGTTCTGAACCATACCCATGAGGGCGTTTACGGTACGTGGTTGGCAGAGGCTGTGGCTTAGTAGCTCCGCCCCACCAGCACCTCTTCGACCCCTGGCTGGCCTGTGAACACACAGACCCCGAAGGATTTCGGCTGATCCATCGGGGCGTTGCGGATAGTGAGCTTCTGAACCTTTAGCTTCTGTACCACCGCCTCCAAGGCTTGACCGGTTGGGCGGCACCAAGCCACGCGAGCCCAACCCTTGAAGGCGACGGTGTCTTCGTCGTCTTCTGCTGCGGCCCCGAAATAGTCCTCCAGGGCCGCAAACGTGGTCAGGTCGGTGCGTATATTGGCGTCGAGCCTGGCCTTGGCCTCGTCAAACAGCCGCTGCTGGATGGCCGCGAGCAGACCCGGCACCTGGGCGACAAACTCGACGCGTGAGAGGGCCTGGCTCTTCACCCGATCCCCCGCCTCATCGCGCAAGTCGTCGCGGCGCATGAAGCTGACCATGCCCGCCGCCACATCTCGCGGACCGAGCTCGACAATGATCGGCGCGCCGCGTCGCACCCAGTTCCAGCGCTTATCCGCCGACTTCTGATCTTTGGTGTCAAGAATGGCGCGGACCGGCTCGCCTAGTGCCATCGCCTCCGCCAAGTCATTCACCAAGGCGCGCCCAAACGCCAACACCTCGGCATCCTCAGGCTTGCCGCGCAGCATCGGCACGATCACCACCTGACGCGGGGCAATGGCAGGCGGCAGGCGCAGGCCGTCATCATCACCGTGGGTCATGATGACGCCGCCGATCAGCCGAGTTGAGGTACCCCAGCTCGAGGTGTGGCAGTGTTCCAGCTCGCCGGTGCTGCTCTGGAAGCGGATATCCTGGGCTTTCGCAAAGCTAGTCCCAAGATAGTGGGACGTCCCAGCTTGAAGGGCCTTGCCGTCCTGCATCATGGCTTCGATGGAATAGGTAGCATCGGCCCCGGGGAACCGCTCGTGCTCGGGCTTTTCTCCGGCGATCACAGGTACCGCAAGCACGGTCTCTGAGAATTCCCTATACATCTCCAAGGCTTCAAGCGTTGACCTGAGGGCGTCATCGCGATCAGCATGGGCTGTATGGCCCTCCTGCCACAGGAATTCCGAGGTCCGCAGGAACAAACGCGTGCGCATCTCCCAGCGCACCACATTGGCCCACTGGTTGATCTTCATCGGCAAATCGCGGTGGCTCTTGATCCAGCGGGAAAAGGCATCGCCGATAATGGTCTCAGAGGTGGGTCTAACGATCAGCGGCTCTTCTAGCTTGGCCTCTGGGTCGGGTGACAGCTTGCCGTCGATCACCTTGAGCCGATGGTGGGTGACTACCGCCATTTCTTTGGCGAACCCGTCGACGTGGGAAGCTTCTTTGGCGAAGAAGTTCAGCGGGATGAACAGCGGGAAATAGCAGTTATCGACACCCATCGCCTTGATGCGCCGGTCCATAGTCTGCTGGATCCGTTCCCAGACGCCGTAGCCCCAGGGCTTGATGATCATGGTGCCGCGTACTGGCGAGGCTTCGGCCATGTCGGCTTCGCGGACGATGGCCTGATACCAATCAGGGAAGGTGAGGCGGTTGCCGGTCGAGCGGCTGACGGAGAGGGCGCGTTGCATTGAGGCTGTTTAATGCGCCGCGCGCGCAGGTCAAAGCCGGTTGCGACAAGTTCGTCAGGTGCTAGGTATCAAACATCTGTTTCAAATCATTTGGGAGCGAGCGATGAACCCCGTGGAATTTAAGGATCTGGCCGGTTTGGTGGGCCAAGAGGTCGGCGTGTCGGATTGGGTGGAGGTCAGCCAAGAACGGGTCAACCAATTCGCTGAAGCTACCGGCGACCATCAGTGGATCCACGTGGATGTCGAGCGCGCCACGCGTGAAATCGGCGGCCCGATTGCGCACGGTTACCTCACCCTTTCGCTGATCCCGTTCCTGGGTGCAGGCATGTTGCCGATCAAGGGCGTGACCCGGGGCATCAACTACGGCTCTGATAAGGTTCGATTTATCAACATGGTCCGGGTCGGCAAGCGGGTGCGGATGCGCCAGAAACTGCTGAGCGCTGAACCCAAATCTGGCGGTATGCAGCTGAAGAACGAATGCACCATTGAGATCGAGGGCGAGGCCAAGCCAGCCTGCATCGCCGAGACGATTTCGGTGGTCTACGGGGCCTAGGCCCTAATGGCCCGCGCCCAGGCCGCCGCAGCGGGCTTGGGGCGGCCGGTGTCGTCAAATAGAAGGGGGGTGTCGGTGGCATCCTCCCTCTTTAACCAAGAGTCGGTGTCGCGCAGGCCCCAATGGGTGAAGGCGAAGCGTTGGCTGGCAGGCAGGTCGGAGAAGGCTTGTGCAGCCTCTGCATAGAGTTTCGACTGTTTAACAGCGAGCTCTGATCTGTTTTTTATCAGGCCTTTAGCGCGAACAATTGATACATCCATTTCTGAAATATGGATCGGAAGACCCAAGCTTGCCAAATCCTTGATGGCAGCGCTCAGCGCTCCGGGTGCCAGGTCGGCATTGATGTGGGTCTGGGTTCCTAGTCCCGAAAGCGGGGCCCCGGCCTTGAGCAGAGTCTCAGCCAGTTTGAGGAAGGTCAACCGCTTGGCAGGTAGGCTTTCCAGATTGTAGTCATTGAGGAATAGCGGCACCTCGGGGTCGGCGTCGTGGGCGTGGTGATAGGCAGAGACCATGTGATCCAGCGGCCCCAGCACCTGACTCCACAGGCTGTCGCGCCAGCCATTGCCGTCCTCGGCCACCGCTTCATTGACCACGTCCCAGCCGGATGCAACCCCACGGTACCGGCCGACCACAGCGCCAATATAGTCGCCGAATGACCGGGCAAAGACCTGCATGTTCGTTGCATGATCTATATAGGTCTTGGGCTGTTGGGCGTACCAAACCAGGGTGTGACCGAACAGTCTTTGGTCATTGGCCCGCGCGAAGGCGGCAATGGCGTCGGGAGCGTCAAATCGTAGGCTGCCGTCATCGCCGATGATGTACTCCATCTTCATCTCCCACTCGGGCGTGAGCTGTGAAGCTTGCGTCGCGATCAGGCGCGATAGAGCCGGGTCGTTCACGTGCGCGGCTTGAACGCAGGTCCCGACGGGAAAGCTGGCGAGCGATCTCAGGGGTGGCAGATTGGTGACCTGAGCCTCAGCTTTGGGTCGGCAAGCGGTAAGGGCAAGAGCCGAGCCAATCACGGCGCGACGGTTCAGGCTCACCGCCCTGCCGCCGCGCGGCGTAGACCGATCTCGTCGAGGGCGGCGGTGTCGCGCCGTGCGCCCTCTTTGACCCGCGCCAGTCGCATGTTCTCGGCGACCTGTTCGTATTTCTTCTGTTCCTCGAAGGCGAGCGCCAAGGCATCGCGCGCGCCGACCTCTTCGAGACTGATCCGGTCGATCTCAAGCTGAGCCAGAGCTTTGCGAGCGCGCAGCCCCTCGAGGAAACCGATCTGGTACATCCCGGCTTCGGCGTCCCGCTTGGCATGGGCCGCTTCGGACTCGCCCTCGGCTTCCAGCAAGACCAGCTTCATCTCGGCCTGCAGGCGGCGCTCAACCACTTCGGAGAGCCGCTTTTGCAGCGTCTCGACCTCGTAGCCCGAAAGCTTGATCAGACTGTCGGCCCAACTCATGACGGTTCACTCATCAGGATCTGAGCTAGGGTATCGAAACTTGCCTCGAGGGTGGTGGTTTCGTCCTTGTCCTGCGCCAGGAAAACCTCCAGCGCAGGGTTGAGCGCGATGGCCCTGTCGATCTGCGGATCGGCTCCGGCCCGATAGGCCCCAATCCGGATCAATTCTTCCATATTGGCGTAGGCCGACAGGGTTTGGCGGGCCTGTTTGACGATCTCGCGCTCATGGAGCTCATGGCAGCCCGGCATTGTGCGGCTGATCGACTTAAGCACATTTATCGCGGGGAACCGGCCACGCTCGGCGATCCCGCGCTCCATCACGATATGGCCGTCCAAGATGCCGCGTACGGCGTCGGCAATGGGTTCGTTGTGATCGTCGCCGTCTACCAGCACGGTGAAGATGCCGGTAATCGGGCCCGCGGTGGTGCCGTCGGGGCGAACCGGCCCCGGACCTGCCCGCTCCAGCAGCTTGGGCAGTTCGGTAAAGACCGTTGGGGTATAGCCCTTGGTGGTCGGGGGCTCGCCCGCCGCCAGGCCGATCTCGCGCTGAGCCATGGCGAAGCGGGTGACGCTGTCCATCATGCACAGCACCTCCATGTCCTGATCGCGCAGGAATTCGGCGATAGCCAGGGTCATATAGGCCGCCTGCCGGCGCTTCAGAGCCGGCTCGTCAGAGGTGGCGACCACCACGATGGCGCGCTTCAGGCCCTCTTCGCCCAGGGTTTCTTCTATGAACTCTCGAACCTCACGGCCTCGCTCACCGATCAGACCGACCACGACAGCATCGCAATCTGCCTGCTTGGCCAGCATCGAGAGCAACACGGACTTACCAACGCCCGAACCGGCAAACACACCCAGACGCTGGCCACGGCAGCAGGTGGTGAAGACGTTCATGGCCCGAACGCCCAGATCAAGGCGGCCGCCGACCCGGCCTCGCGCATGAGCTGCCGGCGGTGCCGCACGGAGAGGATAGCCGACCACCCCCTGCGGTAGGGGCCCTAAACCGTCGATCGGTTCTCCAAACGCATTGATCACCCGGCCCAGCCAGGCCTTGGTCGGACGCACGGCTGAGCCCTGCGGATCAATCTGGAATTCTGCGCCGGGGGCCACGCCCTCGACCGGACCGAACGGCATCAGCAGCGCTCGGGTGTCTCGGAACCCCACGACCTCAGCAGCTAAGGGTGAATTGGAACGGCGGGCGATTTCGACCCGCGCGCCGACCGAGAGCCGCGTCAGCCCGCCCCGAGCCTCTATAAGCAAGCCATTGACCGCCGCCACGCGCCCCGAAACGGTAAGCGGGTCAATCCGTTCGACGGCTGCGACGAGATTACGCAATGCGGTAGGTCCTAAGGTGGCAATGACGATCCCCAGAGTCGGCCTAGCGCCGTTAACTCACCATGAAGATCGTTCGAGACGCGGCCATCAGATCGCCAATTTTACGTTGTGTAACTGACATCTTGGTGCGCTGGGCCGTCGAAGCTAAAATCAGAGCAACCAACCGGTGAACGCCCGGCAATATTCGCGCCGCCTGTCCAATCACAAAAGATTCAACGGCCTTAGAGTCTCGGACCAAAACGGACCCTTGCCGCTGATTCCCAAAGCGCCTTAACGATTCGTCTCGAGGGCAACATCATTAACCGGTCTTAAATTAACTCTCGGGCAAGTTAACGTCTGGGAATGATCGGGTTCTGGGGAACCCACGGAAATGCGACGCGGGCGGTCGAGGAGATTTAAATGCGCGTACTGTTGATTGAGGATGACAGCGCCACCGCGCAGAGCATCGAGCTGATGCTCAAATCCGAGGGTTTTAACGTCTACACGACGGACCTCGGTGAAGAAGGTGTCGATCTGGGCAAAATTTATGACTACGACCTCATCTTACTGGATCTAAACCTACCCGACATGAGCGGCATGGACGTGCTGCGGACCCTGCGGGCGGGCAAAATCAATACACCAATCATGATCCTATCGGGCTCGGCGGAAATCGACACGAAGGTTAAAACCTTCAGCGGCGGTGCCGACGACTACATGACCAAACCGTTCCACAAGGATGAACTGGTCGCCCGGATCCACGCCGTGGTGCGTCGCTCCAAGGGCCACGCGCAGTCGGTGATCCGGACCGGCGACATTCTGGTCAATCTGGACGCCAAGACCGTTGAAGTGAACCAAAACCGCGTTCACCTGACCGGCAAAGAATATCAGATGCTCGAGCTGCTTTCTCTGCGCAAGGGCACGACCCTGACCAAGGAAATGTTCCTCAACCACCTCTACGGCGGGATGGATGAGCCGGAGCTGAAGATCATCGACGTGTTCATCTGCAAGCTTCGCAAAAAGCTGGCTGCGGCCGCAGAGGGCAAGCACCACATTGAAACCGTCTGGGGCCGTGGCTACGTGCTGCGTGATCCGATGGAAAGCCAAGTCGCCGCCTGAGCGGGTCCCACGATCCACTAAACGCCCCAGCGCCCGCCCTCACTGGCGGGCGTTGTTGTGTTTGGGCGGATGGGCGGAAGTTAATTTTGGGAGTGCGAGCAGCAATTCAGAGCGCGGTCTCCGGAACTACGACACCATCACCGTAATTTCCGAAAGAACATCAGGGCGGCGAGTGCAACTGTGCAGAAGCCGCCGCCAGCCAGGAACGTCGCCGGCGCACCGAACCTCGACCAGAGAATTCCCGCCAATCCGCTGGCGATAAGAAGCGTCACGCCCGTCGCCAAATTGAACACGCCGAACGCGGTCCCGCGCAGGCGTTCAGGCGCGGCGTCAGCCACCACCGCGGAAAGAAGCCCTTGGGTCAGCCCCATGTGCACACCCCACAAAGCCACACCGAAAAGGACGCCACCGATCGACGGTAGCAGGGCCAAGGCGAGGTCGGCCAGGATGAGAACCCCAAGCCCGATGGCGAGAAGTATTCGCCGATCCATTTTGTCAGAGAGTACACCGGCGGGCGCAGCCACCGCTGTGTAAACAACATTCATCACAATCAGCACGAGTGGGATTAGGGCCAAGCGGAGACCCACGTCTTGAGCTCTCAAAACCAGGAAGGCCTCGCTGAAGCGCGCTAGCGTGAACACCATTCCGACGACGACAGCCGACCAGAACGGCCAGCCCATGGCACCAATCTCCGACCACCGGATGGGTGCCGACACTGACTTGGAACCCTTTGATCGTTTTGGTTCATCGACGCCGAAGATCACGAGTAGGACGGCGATTACCGCTGGCACGATGGCCCAAGCGAAAACCGCACGCATATTGCCGGCTAACAGCGCCATGAGGACCATCGCTAGGGCCGGGCCGAGGAAGGCACCTGCGGAATCGAGGGCCTGACGCAAACCGAAGGCAGCACCCCGCGTGCCGGGCGTCGTGAGATCGGCCACCAAGGCGTCACGAGGCGCTCCGCGCAAGCCTTTCCCGACGCGATCAGCGAAACGAGCGCCAAGGACCTCGAAAGGGGTTACAGCAAGGGGGAATACCGGCTTGGTGATTGCGGCCAAGCTATAGCCCAACAAGACCAGGAGCTTGCGCTTACCCAGCCGGTCGCTCAGCCAACCAGAAAAGACCTTGGTGATTGAGGCGGTGGCCTCGGCGACGCCTTCTATCAGTCCGACCAGTGCGACGCTGGCACCCAGCGTGCCGACCAAAAATACGGGCAATAGACTGTGGATCATCTCCGAGGAGATATCCATGAAAGCTGCCACAAAGCCTATTGCCCAGATGCCTCTTGGAACGGCCCGCAAGTTGCGAAACAGCGACAGCTTAGGCATCAGTGGCGCAAGTAGCGCTGCAGGCTGAGCCGCACCGCCAGCCGGAACTCGTCAACGCTGCGATCTCCTGTGGCGATGATCGCTGGCCCGGATAGCGTGTTGTGCGCCTGTTCCAGGTGCAGGCTGACGAGCTTGTTGGTGTGCGGCAGGTTGTAGTTGACACCCGCGCGCCACGCCTGCTGGATCGCTCGGCCGCTGACTATGTCCTCGCCCAGGCTAACCCGGTCGTAGCGGACGAAAAGGTCGAGGTCACCGGCAGTGGGCGTGTCGAATGCCGACCATTGGATCATACCGTAGCCACCGGCCACGTCACTACGGCTCTGCGAGAACCGCGAGTGTATGACCTCTGCCTCGAGCGTGGTCGGTCTACGCAACAGAGGAAAAGTGTAGGCCGCGTCGGCCTCCCAGGTGAGTTTGTCGCCGCTCGCCGCTGCGCCACCCAGCGGGGACTGGCCAATTGCGGTTGCCAGGATGAAGGTCCGATCGCCGATTTCGCGGGTATTGTCGACCGCGAGGCCAAGGGTCAGCTTACGCCCGCGCTCGGCGTCGTTGATCGCCGTTGCGATGAGCTTGGCGGAGAGTGAGTTGCCGATCTGGTAGCGTGGCTCGACCTGGTTAAAGGAGCCACGATTGTCCATGGCGGCGAGCTGGAGGGTAAGCTTGGCGGAGAGGGCCGTCTGGAACTGCACCCCAAACTGCGTGCCGAAGCTTGCGACCGACCCATGCTCCTCGAGAATTAGGGAGCGGTTGATGGTCGGCAGGTTGCCCGACGACAGGTTGTCGTCGCGCGAAAGGATATGGGTGTTCTCGCCGATCAGCAGGCGCAAGCGGCCCGGGTCGTCAACGTCCTGGATCGCCAGGAACGCATTCTCTAAATTGCGTCGCCCGAAGCCCTCGCGCCCGCCAAAGCCATTGTCGAAGAAGTGGGTGTCGGTCAGGTCAATCTCGTACACGAAGGCCGGGCGCAGCCGTTCCGTGACCCTCGGGAAATCGAACTCGGCCCCCTGGCGGAAGCGCCGGAAAGAGTCCGGCCCGTCCGGATTGATAATTCGTTCGGCGAAGCCCCAGGTGGTGAGCTTGAAGTCGCCGGACTGATAGGCGAAGCCTGCATCCGGGTTGAACGACCATCCCGAAGGTGCGGTCCCGGCCCTCGGGGGCTCGGCTGGCGTCGTTTTCACCTCATCGGACATAGCCGGACCAGCGAAGGCGCAAGCTGCGGCAAGCGCGACGAGGCTGGGCACGCGGATCACCAGAACAGCCCAGACTTGCCCGACGCCTTGCGTCGACGGCGGTAGAGTTCGAGATAGACAATGAAGCCGGTGATGCTCAGCACGACCAGGGCCGAGCCCCAGAAGACGCCCAGCACCACACCCGGCTCACCGAGGATCTCGCCGCTGTGGATGCGCAAGATCAGGGATTCGGCCTCGTGGGCCTCATCCTTCAGCACCTTGCCATTGCGCGGATCAACGGTGATCTGCCGGCCGGGGTCGCCGGGAAAGGTAACGACGCCATGGGGTTGGTCGCCGGCCAGCTGCAATTCGATCGAGGTGATCGGCCGTTTCGGCTCTCGGGCGCGGACGGCTTCGAGCGTCTTAGCGAGCATTGGTGCGTACGCTTCGGCGGGCATCGCCAACACCTTCGGAACGGCCCGATCGCGGTCTTCGTCCTCTCGGGTGAGCCGTTGCACTTGGAGAATGACCCCCGTGGTTGCGACGATCAGCAGGAACAGCCCCGCTATCAGGCTGATCCACCTATGGATTTGTCTCATCGGGAGCCCTTAAACCTTCGCGTTCGTAAACATCTTCAGCGAACCTTGACTGCGCGGTCTCGCAGGCCGTCAGGGTCTTCCTCGCGGCCTCGCGCCGACTATCCGGAAAGAAGTCCCTGGCCTCGATTTTCGCCAGCCAGGTGGTGAGCTTGTGGAGATCGTCCTCGATCTCTTCCAGCTCTGCGAAGGTGAACTTCTCCAGCCGCCGCTCCTTGTCGATCTCGGTGAGCAGGGCTTGGCCGCGGTCCTCGAACTCCGCGTATTCGCGGGCGCGATCGGCGCGAAACCGTTCGATGACGGCGGCGCCTTCTCCTGGGAAGGCCTGGGCAGAGAAAACCGACGCGTGCCCGCCATGCTCGCGAACCGTGCCGGCGAGCTGTTGGAGGAGTTTGGCGTGGTCATCACTCGCCGGGAGCGCCCAGGCACCGGTGTTAAGGCCCGCAGCGCCAGCTGCGCGAAGGCGGCGCCATAACGCGACGCGGGCGCTCGATGGAGCGGCGGGAAGTTGAGCGAGAAGCATCAGCCATTCGATCTGGACGGGGTTGGTCATGAAACACCTGTTGCGTCATTAACGCTCGGCTCAGGGTGTTGCAACAGGTGTTGCGAACCACCCTTGGGAAGTCCCGGCAAGCTTGCTATTGCGGCGGCATTACGGTGACATCGCGTAATTGAGGTAGGGCCATCCTCCTTGGGTTACGAAGTCTATGGGAACGTTCGGTTTCCGCAGCTTCACGAAGGAGGATGGGCCTACCTCAATTACGCGATGTCACCGTAAATTGGAGTTGCAGCTATCGGTGCCGCGTGCATCGCGGTGCACCAGCGTGCACGCCGCTGCAACTGCGCGCAACCGTCCTCACCGCGTACATCCAAGGTGCTGCAACTTCTGGCGGCACCTCTTGACCGTATTGGCCCAGGGGTATCGACGACCTGGGGGCAATATCGATGAAAAACAATTGGATAGCTACAGCGTTAGGCGTTGCGGCTTTGGGACTGAGCACCGCGGCGCAGGCGACGATAATCAACCGCACCTTCGACATCGTGGCGTCGCGCTTCACGCAGAGTTTCGGTTCCGACCCAACCGCACCGACTGATCCGGTCTTCTTAAATTTCACACTGGTATTCGACAACAGCGCCGACATCGGCACGACGACCAGCGGCTTGACGATCAATAGCTTTAACCTGCCCTATAGTGCCGAGTTCCAGTACTTCACAGGCTCTGATGGGATCGCTTTGGCTACCAGCTTGTTGGGTCCAGCTACGTGTAGTTCGGCCCCGGGCAAGTTCTGCGCTTTTATCCATGATGCGACCAGCGCGGCACCGACCCTGATATTCTTCCAGAACTCATTGCCGACCAATAATGTCTGGCAGGCCGAAACTCGCTTCCTAACTTATACCGACGCGCCTGGCGTTCCTGAACCTGCGATCTGGGCGTTGATGCTCATCGGTTTCGGCGGGCTGGGCACCCGGCTGCGCCGGGTGCGCGCAAAGCCGACAATGACGGCATAACGGGGGGCGGCATACGTGGGCTAAAGCGCGGATACGGCTAAAGCCAACTCGACTCGATTCGACACCCCAGCGCCCGCCCTCACCGGCGGGCGTTGTTGTGTTTGAGGTGTAAAACCCAAAGCACCGTATTCAAATGCCAAGATCACTAAGGTCACAAAGGGCAGATGCGCAGGCTGCGGACCATTTTCCACTCTGCGGTCTTTGCACCAAATAGGGATTGATGTCCGGATCCTGGTCGGACGAGCATGTGTTATTTCATACACTGTCACCATAAATATCAGTGGTATCTATTGTGTCCGACACTCCGATTAGATAACCCTAGAGAACGCTTGGGGGTGGAGAATAACGATGGCCCAGGAGAGCTTCCCAGTAGCGTCGTCGATCAGTGCAATGGGCGACACACTCTTTGAGGGTGGCCATCACTCAAGCACCTTGAAACTTGTGTTCGACAGCATGAGCGAGGGGTTCGGCCTTTTGGCACCCGACTTCACCATTATCGAACTCAATAGCGAAGCCTTGCGCATAGATGGGCGTAAGCGAGAGGCGGTAATCGGTCGTTCCCATTGGATCGCCTATCCAGGCAGCGAACAAAGCGAGGTGGGGCGCCTCTACAAGAAGGTGATGTCCGATCGCGTTCCTGCCACTATTGAGCACGAGCATCTGTGGCCCGACGGTCGAAGATCGTGGTTTGAAACGCGGGTCTTTCCGGTCTCAAACGGGGGCATTGCCGTTTTCTTTCGCGACGAAACCGAAAGTCACCAGGCCAGAGAACGCCTTCGCGCGAGCGAGCATCGGTTTGGGGCGGCAATGTCCGCCATAGATGGGGTCCTTTGGACGAACGATTCGGTGGGAGAGATGGTGGGTGAGCAACCCGGTTGGGCTGCCCTCACCGGTCAGGCTTTCGACGACTATCAACGCTATGGCTGGTCGACCGCAGTTCATCCTGACGATGCTGAACCTACCATGCGGGCTTGGGAGGCGGCCGTAGCAGCCCGCGCTCCGTTCGTGTTCGAACATCGTGTACGGCGTCACGACGGGGTCTGGCGCAGGTTCGCGGTGCGCGCCCTCCCCGTTTTCGACAGGGTGGACAACATCTCAGAATGGGTGGGCGTTCACCATGACATTACTGATGATCGCGCTGCGCGAGAGCTGATAGCCCGCAACACCGAGACATTCACCAGCCTAATTACGTCGAACCCGTTTGGTATTTATGTCGTTAATGCTGACTTCCATTTGATTCAAATCAGTCTGGGGGCGCAGACGGTATTCTCTGGCATTACCCCTCTGATCGGCCGCAGGTTTGACGAGGTTATTAGCATCGTCTGGCAGGATCCGTTCGCCAGCGAAGTGATAGCCCGCTTTCACCACACACTAGAGACCGGCGAACCCTATGTCAGTTTCTCGAC
>JANLPX010000156.1:0-3771 GCA_031367485.1 Alphaproteobacteria bacterium
CTCGAATCTATTTAAGGGTGCCCTGGGGATCACTTTACTTATGCGGCTCAACAATCATGCCGATTGATTCCCCCGATAACGACCGTATTGCTCACCGCCAAATTGCACGACTGTCGGGGGAAATTTACCTAAAATTTGCGCAGATTATGACAGAGTCGCTCAAGGTTGATCTGGCGGCTGCCGTCATATTTCTGACGATCAGTCGATTGAACCTAATTCGGATGATGCACGACCAAGAACTGGCCGTGAAATACGCTGGCGTTGATCTGCCGCTCCCTGACGAAGTTCGTGAACCCATCAGTGTGTACGCGGTGGCCCGCGAACTCGGCCTGCCCTATGAGACCGTGCGTCGACACGTAAATAAGCTGGTGAAGCTGCGACACTGTGATCGCGTTGCAGGCGGCGGGATGATCATATCGTCCAACTACCGCGAGAGCGGACTGGCTGCGATAATGGGCGAATTGACGCTTGCGGCCACCCTTGCCTTTGTAAACGATGTCGGTGCGAGCGGCCTGTTTTTTCCATCGACAAGCCCGCGGCCACAGGATGTTCGTCTCCATGTCGGGCGGCTGAGCGGCCGATATTTTCTCTCGCTGCAGGAACGGCTTTCTAAGGGCTTAAACCTCGAGCTTTTGGCGGGTCTGGTGCTGATGGCGATCATCACCGCCAACACGCAAGAGTTGAGGCGAAACCAAAGGCTTGCCCAAGAATTTGGCTCTATGGATGACGTCCCGCCCGATGAGATGCGCCGAGCGGTAAGCGTTTATACGGTGTCAAAAACCCTACACCTGCCTTACGAAACCACCCGACGCTATGTCGTAGCCCTCATTGAGGCCGGCTATTGCCAGCGTGTGGCCGGCGGCGGCGTTGTTGTCCCTGGCAGGGTCCAGTTTGAGCCGGGGTTCATGAATATGATGGTCTCCAATCGCGCGGCAGTCGATACTTGGTTGACGGATCTGGCCGCGGTGGGCGTCTCGGCTGCTCCCCTTTAGGATTGGCGAACTCCTACAGACGGCGGGGACGAATTCCGTTAAGGCGAATCAATCAAAAGTGGCGATTGCGGTAGTTGATGCCAATAGTACAATCTCAGGCTGAAGAATTTCTCCCACGTCAAGTCGCTCGACTGGCTGGTGGGCATTATCTGGATTGCGCGCAGACCCTAACCGAAACGTTGAAACTGGACCTGATGACCGCCGTCGTTTTGGTGGCGATAAGTCGGTACAATGTCGAGCAGGTCCTGCAAGATCCAGTTCAGGCGGCGCTTTATGCCGGTCCCGGTCAATCCCCTCCTGCTGAGTCACGCTCCCCCGTCAGCGCCTATGCCGTCGCTCGCGAACTCTCGATGCCCTACGAGACCGTTCGCCGCCACATCGGCAAGCTGGTCAAGCTCGGCTACTGCGCCCGCGTTGGCGAAGGCGGGTTCGTACTAACACGCACCCTACTCGAGAGCCCGATGGTTGGCACATTGGTCGAACGAACCCGAAATAGCGTCTTAGACCATGTGCAGACGCTAGGTTCTTACGGCGTCAGTGTTGCCGCGAAAGTTCCTCATCCCGGTGACATCCGCAGCCATGTGGCGCGGATCAATGTCATTCATTTTCTCGGTCTAACGCGCGCGCTCGCCACAAATTTGAGCCTCGAACTGATCAGTGGATTGATCATGATGGCTATCTTAACGGCCAATACCAAAGCTTTTCGCGATGCCGAAAAACAGACAAACGATCTTGGGTCGATGAAGGTCGTTCCGCAGGACGCGGCCCGCCAACCGATCACCGTCTATGCCTTGGCCAAGAGCCTAAGTATGCCCTACGAGACGACTCGTCGACATGTGGGCACCCTGATCGAAAGAGGCTTTTGTCTTCGCCTAAAAGGCGGAGGGGTTTTGGTACCGGCCAGTGTGCAGGTGGAGCCCGGCTTTGTCGGTTTTGTGCTGGCCAACAGCCAGGCCACCGAGACGTTTTTGACCGCGTTGGCGGCTGTGGGTATTTCGTCAACGCCCTACGTCGCCTGAAGCCCCGGGCCGGTCGCTATGAGCGCAAACCATTCTCAAGCCCAAAACCCTGGGCTCGGCATCGCCCTTCGCGTCGCCGCGATGTTCTGCATGGCCGGTCTAGCTGCGCTAGTGAAATGGTGTTCTGGCAAGGGGGTCCCGGTGTTGGAGATCATCTTCTTCCGCAACGCCTTCGCCTTCGTGCCAGTATTGATCTACATCTGGAGGACCACCGGGTTTGGTGTGCTAAAAACCCGGCGACCATTGGGCCACCTCATGCGGTCCAGTGTCGGCTTGGTGGCGATGATTTTTGGCTTTACGGCGGTCAGTTTGTTGCCGCTGACCCAGTCGACCGCGATCTCGTTTTCATCGCCGCTGTTTATGACCGCGCTTTCGGCCCTCATCCTGCATGAACCCGTGGGCCGTCACCGGTGGGCTGCGGTCGCGGTGGGGTTTATCGGCGTGGTGATCATGGTCCACCCCGATCCCAGCCGCTTTGCAGGCGTCGGGGTCATCTTCGGGTTGATCAGCGCTTTGGGCGCGGCTGGGGCAATGATTGCGATCCGTGAGATCGGGGCAACCGAACCCGGCCCCACGATCGTGTTCTACTTCACGTTGGCGGGTGTTGTTGTTGGCTTGGCAAGTTTGCCGTTTGGCTGGGTCATGCCCGACATTCAAACTCTGATGCTGCTGATTTGTGGTGGATTATTGGGCGGCGTGGGCCAACTGTTGCTGACCGAAGCGCTTCGGCGGGCGTCCGTGGCCGTGATTGCCCCGTTTGACTATACCCAGCTGGTCTGGGCCAGTCTGATTGGTTTCTTTGTCTGGCGGGAAACCCCCCAGGCCCTCACTTGGCTTGGGGCCTTGGTGGTGGCCGCTAGTGGCATTTACATCCTGTGGCGCGAGACGCGGAGGTTCCGTCCCGAAGGCTTGATTTGACAGGCTCGATTTAGAAGCGGATTCTGTATCCAGCAACGGATGGAAAACAGCGATGGTCGCGAAATGGATAGGCGTTGGCGCTGCGGCGCTGTTGATGACAGTGGCCAGTCAAGGCCACGCTGCCGTCACGGTGATCGGCGGCGGGTTGGCTGAGGCTTGCTCAAAAGCGGCGCTGGCCGGCGAGACTGATTTCAAGTTTCAAAAGGTCTGCACCCAGGCGCTTGATACTGAGTTCTTGGTTTCGCGAGATCGCGCGGGAACCTTCATCAATCGCGGCGTCTTGAAACTGCGCCTGGGCAGCTACACCGATGCCAGTCGGGATTTTGATCAAGCCCTGCGCTTGAAGCCTGATATGGGCGAGGCCTACGTCAATCGTGGCGCTGCGGCGATCGGTCAGCGCCGGTTCGCCGATAGTCTGCCTGACCTCAATCACGCCCTGGAACTTGGCGTGCAAGAGCCTGCCAAGGCCTATTACAATCGCGCTCTAGCCTATGAGGGCCTTGACGATATGAAGTCGGCCTATTTCGACTATCAGAAGGCTGTGGAATTGATGCCCGATTGGGACGCGCCCAAGACCCAGTTGGTCAGATTCACCGTCACCCAGCGCTGACAAGACGACTGATCCGCCGCATAGTCACTTTGCGTCAGTAGGAGAGCAGGATCATGCGTTGGGATCGCGGAGAGCGAGGCGGCAATATTGAAGACCGTCGGGGTATTCATCCTGTCGCCGCTGGGGGCATCGGCATTGGTGGTTTGGTCGTCGCGGCCATTGGCTACTTCGTCTTCGGCATCAGCCCGGAGCAGACCCTGCAAATCGTCAACCAAGCGGGTGGTCAAGCTGA
>JANLPX010000165.1:0-18208 GCA_031367485.1 Alphaproteobacteria bacterium
AACAAACCTGCGCCTTCACCGATCTTCGCCTTCTCAATAGCCAACAGGGCGAGCTTGGTATCCACGCCGCCGCGCGCTGAGAAACCCACCAGCTTCCCGCCCGACCCCATCACCCGATGGCAGGGCACGACGATGGGCCAAGGATTGCGACCCATGGCCTGACCGACGCTGCGGGCATCGACCCCTACCTGCTTGGCGATCTGGCCGTAGGTCAGTGTGGAGCCCGGCGGAATAGCGCGTGTCGCGGCATAGATCCGGGTCAGAGCGGGGCTAAGGCGCGTCACATCCAGCGCTAGATCCGTAAGGTCAGTGTCGCCATCAACCATAAGTCTCTGGATATTTGTAATTGCCCGCGACGCCTCACCGACTGGCATAGCCTCTAAGGATCCTGGAAATCGTTTGGCGATCCGGGCCAGACTCTCATCACGTCCACCTTCGGGCAACAGGACCCCGATCAGGCCCAGCTCATTCCAAACCACGCTGCAGAGGCCAATCTCGGTTGGGAACAGAGCGTGAGGCATGCCGATCAGCCCTGACCGATCCGTCCGGGTCCCGGAAGAACCGCGATGAGCTCGATCCTGAATATAAGCGTACTGCCAGGCGGGATCTGGCCTGCACCTTCATTGCCGTAGGCCAGGGCGGGCGGCACATAAAGGATCCATTCGTCACCCGGTCTCATCAGCTTTAAGGCTTCAACCCATCCTGGGATCAGCGCGGGAAGGGGCAAAGCGGCCGGCATACCGCGCTCATAGGAGGAGTCGAAAACCTTGCCGTTGAGAAGCTTACCCTCATAATTGACCTTTACCTCATCGGTGGCCTGGGGCCGCAATCCGTCGGGCGGCCCCGCGTGGACAACCTTGTACTGAAGGCCTGAGGCCAAGGTCTTCACGCCCTCCAGTTTGGCATTCTTCGCGAGGAAGGCCTTGCCCTCGTCCATGGCGGCGGTATTGGCAACCTTGCCACACCCGCTAAGCGCTAAGGCAGTGACTAGGCCGAGAAAATTGCGTCTTTGCATTAGGACCTCTTCAGACCGTTCTCGGCGGATAACCGCTCGACCTCAAGGCATTACGGATTTCCTCCGTATGCTGGGCGTCTCGGGTCTCGATCATGATATCGAACTCAGCGCCCTTGGCTGGCACATCAAGCGCAAGGCGATTATGCGCGACTTCCACAATGTTGGCCCCCATCTGCCCGATTACCGCCGAAACGGTAGCTAGCAGTCCGGGACGATCGTCGCCGATAATCCGCAACGACACCAGACGCTGCTCACGCACCAACTCACGGGTCAAAACCGAGGCCAGCAACCGGGTGTCGATGTTTCCCCCGGTGATGATCACCCCGACCTTCTTGCCGCGAAATTTGTCGGGATAGGCGAGCAGGGCCGCTAAGGCAGCAGCGCCGGCACCCTCAACCACAGTCTTCTCGACGTTGCAGAACAGGGCCACCGCCCGCTCGAAATAGGGCTCTTCAATCAAGAGCATGTCGTCGATCAGCGGCCGCACAATGCCATAGGTCAGCTCACCGACCTGCTTGACCGCGATCCCCTCGGCAATCGTCGCGCCCCCCGTGCCAGCAACGCCGCTCACGCCCCGCATCTTGGCGGTGAACGAGGGATACATGGCCGGCTCGACGCCAATGATCTTCACATTCGGATTAAGCGATTTGGCCGCCGTTGCGCAGCCCGCAATCAAACCACCGCCGCCAACCGGGATCGGCATCACCTCGATGTCCGGCTGGTCCTCGAACATCTCGAGCGCCACTGTGCCCTGGCCCGCCATCACCTTCAGGTCATTGAAGGGGTGAACGAAGGTCAACTCTCGCTCATCACATAGCCGCTGCGCGATGCCCGCCGACTCATCGTAGGAGTCGCCCTCCTGCACCACCTCGGCCCCGAAGGCTCGGGTTTGCTGGACCTTCACAAAGGGTGTCGAGCGCGGCATGACAATCGTCACTGGGATGCCCAAACGCGCCGCATGATAGGCAAGACCCTGGCTGTGATTTCCTGCGGACGCTGCGATCACGCCCCGTTTGGCTTCATTGTCGGAAAGCTGCAGCAGGGTGTTGAGAGCACCCCGCTCCTTATAGGCCGCCGTGAACTGCAGGTTCTCGAACTTCACCCAAACCTCGGCACCAGTGATCTCTGACAAGGTCCGCGAATGGCGCAACGGCGTGCGCTCAACGTGCCCCTTCACCCGCTCGGCGGCCGCGCGGATATCGTCGAGGGTCAGTGTCATGGTTCAAGCCGAGATGATAAAGTCGCTACCTCTAACGACGCACAACCCCAACCGCAACGCTAAGTCACTCGCGCATGTTCCGATAAGTGGGGACCGGTTATCGGATCTAAACATGCTCTAACTTTTTGGATTAGAGCCCTTTTCATCCCTCTGGACCGAACCGCCTAAAGGGAAAGGGCTCTAGGACTAGTTTAGCCCGCGGATGACATCCAGCCGCCGCATTGCTTTCCCGGGCAGCTCTGAGAACCGACCCAGGGGTAAGGCTTCGACCGCAGCACGTACCCCATATGCCGCCTCGCGCAATAGGCTCACGGGCGAGGCTAGGCCCACAAATCCGTGTGTCACCCACTGTCCGCCATTGGCCAGCGACCGCTTGAATTGATAGTCACCGGGCCCGAGATCCAGGCGCTGGAAAGGGGTATCATCCATCCACCGCAAGATATCTTGAAACAACAGGATGCCGGGGGAGACGCGATCAAATTTCGGGGCGTGAGCAATCAACCAAGCATGCACAGTTCGCCGACCACGCATGTGCAGGTGCACGGCCGCCAACTCATCGCCAAAATGCAGCGTGAACAATACCGCGCCGAAATCTGGATCACGGCTTTCAAACAGTTCGCCGATTAGGCGGCGCGTCCAGCCCGCCTTGAATATGTCGGTCTGTCGGGTGCTCTGGAACTGCGCCGACTTCCATTCCACCAGTTTGTCGAAATCTGCCCGTGATCTGGAATAGGCTGTGAACCGCGCGGTGCCGTAGTCACGCTCGGCCTTGCGACGTTTCTTATCCAGATCTTTGAATACCCCGCTTCCAGCCTCACGACGCGCTGCCTCGTAAGCGCTGTAGCCTTGGGCCACGTCGATAACATGGACAAAATCGCGGCCGCGTGAAAAGGGCGCAAACTCTGCCTGGCTCTCAAGCATGCATGAGAAATCATAACGCTGGACCCCTGCGGCACGAATTAGAGCCTTTGGGTCGATACTGAGCCCAGCAGCGGCCACCAAGCCCTGATAGTCGCACATCGGGGCGCCGACGGGCATGGCAGTTAAGGCCCCAGTTCTTAGAGGAAGGAAGGCGACGTCTTCGCCATTGTCCTGAACCACAGCTACGCGGAAATCATGAGCATTAGCACCTTGCGCGCGCTCGACGGCCCGCGCCCACCCCGGCGACAAGAAGGGGCTATCCAAGACAATGTCAGCCGTCTGAAGCTCTGCCCAGCGCGCCAAACGCTGTGCCGACAGCTCTCGTGGACGAAGAACTTCGATTTCCAAACCAATGATCCCGCCGCTTCAACAACCAGTGATCATAGGGCCGAAGTCTTTCCGCGAGATTGAGGCTCAGGCTGGATCAAACTCGCTGACCAGGTGACCGGGAGACACCTCAATCAGCTTTGGTACATAAAACGGCTCATGGGCTGTGACGCGAGAGGTCAGGAACCTGAGAGCACCCTTGGGATCCATCGGACTTGGCGGCTCCCCGGAAAGCCGAACGCGCTGCCGGGTCCGCTCGGTCTTCGGATCAGGGATCGGTGCCGCCGATAACAGGGCCTTGGTATAGGGATGTCGGGGATTGTCGAACAAGGCACTGCGGTCAGCGCTCTCCATTACGCGACCCATATAGAGCACTATGACCCGGTGGCTGATTTCGCGAACCACGGCGAGGTCGTGACTGATGAAGATCATCGCCAACCCCATCTCGCGCTGCAGATCGATCAAGAGGTCGATGATCTGAGCGCGGATTGAGACGTCGAGGGCCGAAACCGCCTCATCGCAGATCACTAATTTGGGCTCCAAGATCATGGCCCGACCGATCCCGACGCGCTGATTTTGCCCGCCGGAAAGCTCGTGCGGGTAGCGGTTGATCAGATCAGCCGAGAGGCCAACACGGGTCATCATCTTGGCCACAACACCGTCACGCGCCGCGCGGTTCAGGTCTGGCTGGAAGACCAGCAATGGCTCGGCCATCGAGTCTCCGATTGTCGTGCGCGGGTCGAGGCTGGCCAGAGGGTCTTGAAAGACGATCTGCAGATCACGGCGCGCGGCTCTCAGGGTTTTCTGGTCGATCTGGGTTAAATCGCGTCCCAAAAACGTGACTGCACCCGCCGTGGTTGGAACAAGCTGAAGAATAGCCCGCGCAAGTGTGGACTTCCCACAGCCGCTTTCGCCCACAACGCCCAAGGTCTCGCCTTGGCGCACAGAAAGGCTGACGCCATCGACGGCTCTAAGCGGCCTGGACGCTCCGAAAAGCCCATGGCGGATCGGGAACCAAACCTTGATGTCATGGCCCTCGACCACCATCGGCGCGGCCTCGGGGACGGGATTGGGGGTTGGCCGACCCTTACGGTCGTCGCGATCGAGCCTGGGGATCGCATGCAAAAGCGCGCGCGTATAGACGGTTTTCGGTTTGGCGAAGATCTGCTCGACGGGCCCCTCCTCAACATAGGTCCCCTCTTTCATCACGCAGACTCGGTCGGCTAATCGCGCGATGACCCCCATGTCGTGCGTGATGAGCACCAAGGCTGTGCCAGACTCTCGGGTCAGGTCGGCCATGAGATCTAGGATCTCAGCTTGCACTGTCACATCCAGGGCCGTGGTCGGCTCGTCGGCGATCAGCAGTTGCGGCGTGCACGCCATAGCCTGGGCGATCATCACCCTTTGGCGCATCCCGCCAGAGAGTTCGTGCGGATATTGGCGCAGCCGCGCTTGGGCATCGGGCATCCGAACCTTGTCGAGCCAGCGCTTGGCCTCGGCCATCGCAGCTTCACCCGTTAAACCCAAATGTCGGCGCAGCGGCTCGGCAACCTGATCGCCGATACGGACGTGGGGCGTAAGGGCTGTAAGCGGGTCCTGAAAAATCATCGTCATCTTCGAGCCGCGAATCCTATTCAGAGCGCTGGCTTTCAGACCCAGCAGCTCCTGGCCCTGAAACTTGGCGGACCCTGAGGCGCGGCCATTGGGTGATAACAGACCCATCACCGACATGAAGGTCTGGCTCTTGCCTGACCCACTCTCGCCAACAACGCCTAGGGTTTCACCTGCTGCTATCGACAGCGAGACACTTCGGACCGCATGAACAATCCCGTCATGAGTTGAGAAATCTACAGCCAGATTGTCCAGGGCCAACACGGGCGGAAGGGATGGCGCGACCAAGACAACCTCGACACAGCTAAGACTAGCGGACCATAGACTGGCGTTGCATCAAGGCGAAAGGGCTCTCCCAAATCGAGCACCCTAGGTGTAGGGTCAGATCGTGGCCCAAGCGAACATCGAACGACGTCCCGCCCTCTTCTTAGATCGCGATGGCGTGCTGAATGAGGACCCCGGCTATGTCTATCGCTGGGAAGATTTCCGCTGGATATCTGGGGCCCGGGAAGCCATCGCCGCCTTCAACGCGGCAGGATGGTGGGTTTTTGTCGTCACCAATCAGTCTGGCATAGGGCGCGGCTACTATACCGAGGACGACGTCATCGCCCTGCACGCCAGGATGTCGCAATCCCTCCAAGAGGTGGGGGCTAGGATCGACGCCTACTACTATTGCCCCGACCACCCTGATGCTGTGCATGAGCACTATCGCCATCCTGATCCTCCCGATCGAAAGCCCAATCCTGGGATGTTGTTAAGGGCCATCGCCGAGCATCCGGTGGACCTCAATCGATCCCTTTTGGTAGGCGACAAGGACGGTGATCTCGAGGCTGCGCGGCGTGCCGGGGTGCGGGGATTAAAGTTCTCCGCGGGAGATCTGCGCGAATTTCTCCAAAGCGAACTGAGGACTTAAGGGTCTATCCATTCAAGGCATACGTCGGGATTGTCTTCGAGCGGCCAGACGACGGTTTTAAGCTCAGCAAAGTCAGTTGGCGTCATGAGTTGGCGCAACGCCCAGACGGCGGCACCGCGCACCAGGGGCGAGGTATCCCGCGATAGACTAAGCGCCACCGGCACCATTGCCGCCTCCCCAGTGTTGCCAAGGGCGTAGGCGATGTTTCGGATAAAGCGGTCTCGACCGATGCGCTTGATCGGGTTCTTCGCAAATAGACGCCTGAACTGCCCATCATCTAAGCTAGCCAAATCCGTTAAATTGGGGGCGCGAAGCTCACTTCGCGCCTGCAGTTTCTGCTCGCTTGCAGTCTGCGCAAACTTGTTCCACGGGCAGGCCGCTAAGCAATCGTCGCAGCCATAGATTCGGTTGGCGAGCGCCGGTCGGAATTCTATCGGGACCGGGCCTTTGAGTTCGATGGTCAAATAGGAAATGCAGCGACGCGCGTCGATTTGATAAGGTGCCGGGAAGGCCTGGGTGGGGCAAACATCCAGGCAGGCTCGACATGCCCCACAATGGTCGGTCTCGGGAGCATCTGGCTCCAACTCTAATTCAGTCAGCACAACTCCGAGAAACAGCCATGACCCAAACTCTCGACTGACTAGGTTGGTGTGCTTGCCCTGCCACCCAATACCAGCGCGTTCGGCGAGCGGTTTCTCCATCAGGGGTGCAGTGTCGACGAAGACCTTAAGATCACCGCCAAACCGACCCACCATCCACCCGGCGAGCTGCTTCAAGCGCCCCTTGATCAGCTCGTGATAGTCATCTCCTTGAGCATAGACGGAAATGGCGGCAGCCGATCTATCGTCCAGAGCGGCGCGAGGATCGACATCTGGCCCGTAATTCATACCAAGAACGACAGCCGACTTCGCATCGGGCCATAGCGCTTGAGGATGATGTCGCCTGGCCGCAGTATCGGCCATCCATGCCATTTCGCCGTGATGCCCCTGGTCAAGATACTCGGTGAGGCGGTCACTAGCAGCCCAAGCGTCCTGAACGCTGGCGAGCCGACAAACATCAAACCCAAGTTCCAGGGCGCGCGCGCGAATCTGCTCAGAAATCGAGATCGTCATAATGCGCCGCCGGTGCCAGACCGGGCCAACGATCGGCCAATAGCGGCCGGAAGGCAGGCCTAGACTTCAGCTTCATGTACCAGGTCTTGACGCCAGTGAAGTCATTCCAGGGCACATCGCCGAAATAGTCGATCACCGAGAGGTGCGCCGCCGCAGCAAAGTCAGCCATCGAGAGGCGCTTGCCAGCCAGCCATTCGCGCTGGCCGATTAGGCTCTCCATATAAGCCATATGGCCGCGCAGGGCGTCGCGTCCCTGGCGGAGACTGGCCAAGTCGGGCGCACCCAGGCCCAACAAACGCTTCTCCATCTTTTCGTGAAGCAGAAAGCCGCCGACTTCATAGTCAAATTTGCGATCAAACCATTGCAGTAACCGTCTCGCCTCTGCGCGCTCCGCAGGGTCTCGACCCAATAGAGGGGGTTCAGGATAGGTTTCCTCAAGGTGGTCAAGAATGGCGCGGCTCTCGCATAACACCAAACTGCCGTCGGTCAGGACTGGCGTCAGCCCCGACGGGTTTAGAGCCATCAGGTCGGCGGGTCGCTCCCAATAGCGTACGGCCTGTTCGTTAAAGGCCAACCGCTTTTCACCCAAGGCTAGGCGCACCTGTCTGGAGGCGGGGTCTAACGGGAAATGGTGCAGGATTCGGGCGGTCATTCTGATCGGCGACGAAGGAATTCCTCAATGAAACACGACCACCCGTTAAAGGCGCGTTTACTTTGCCCAATTCGTCAGCCCGCCATGTCGCGTTTAATGGACGTGAGTCGCGCGGAGTTCTGCAAATGCGCCCCCGTGCGGCTCGGCTCGACCTCTTGGATCGGCGTGGATTATGATGTCAGCGTGCGGGAAGACGGCAAGCAGTCTGTTTTCAGCCGCTACAATGACCGTATGGACCTCTTCCAAGCTCAGCTGGGGGTCGAGCTCAACGTGCATCTGCATATGAACGTAGGGGCCAGAACTTCGCGTACGAAGTTGATGCACGTCGCTGAGCCGGGGATCCTTAGCCACAAGACTGATAATTGAAGCGCGCAGGTCATCAGACAGCTCGTGGTCCATCAGCTGACTTGCCGCCTCGCGGAACACACTGACCGCCCCCCATAGCAACAGTCCAGTGACCCCCAAGGCGGCAGCGGCGTCGAGATTGTTCAGGCCGAGCATTGACGAGGCCGCGATGCCAGCCAAGGCGATGACGTTCGAGGCAAGATCGGTGGCATAGTGAGCCCTGTCGCCACTGATCGCCACCGACTGGGTCTTTCGCAGTACCGCAGATTGTGCTGCCAGCAGCACAATGGTGAGGAGGGTGGAAATGACCATGACAACAATGGCCCAAGACTCCGCAACCAGCGGGTGGGGGTTAAGGAGGTGGCGGATCGCCTCTTGGCCGATCAGGGCCGCAGACGAGAAGACTAAACCCCCTTGAATGAGGCTGGCGAAAGCTTCGGCCTTTCCGTGTCCGAAACGGTGTTCAGCATCGGGCGGCACGGCGGCGTACCGCACGGCAAAGAAGGTCACGAGCGAGGCAACCAAATCCAGACCAGAGTCAGCCATCGACGCGAGCAGCGCTACCGAACCCGAGGCCTGCCAGGCCAGCGCCTTGATCACGACCAAGATGCTGGCCGTCGCCACTGACAAAAGCGTCACGCGGCGGGTGAGGACCGAAGATTCGGCGGGCGAAAGAGGTTTAGCGGTACTCATTCCCCTGTTTTAGGGCGTGATGAACCAAGACCCCAGCGCGAATGACTCTCAGCTTAGGCGGCAACAGCCGGCATCGGCCCAATATAGCGTGATGCGGGACGGATCAGGCGGCCTCCCGCTAGCTGTTCGCGTGCGTGGGCCACCCATCCTGCGACCCTGCCCATTGCAAAGACGCAGGTGAACGCCGACGGCGGAAAGGCTAAGGATTCCAGCAGTAAGGCTGTGTAGAACTCGACATTGGTCTGCAGCGAACGATCGGGCTTGTGATCCTTGAGGATAGCCAGAGCCGCCAACTCAACGGCTTCAGCAAAGGCCAACCGGCCGGGCAGAACATTGGACCCCGACCCCATCTTGCGCACCGCAAGCTTCAGCGCATCGGCCCTGGGATCGCGGACACGGTAAACTCGGTGGCCAAAGCCCATGAGGCGGTCGCCCCGCGCCAAGGCGTTTTCGATCCAGACCCGCGCGTTCTCCTTGGTGCCGATACCATCCAACATCTCAATGATCGGACCTGGTGCACCGCCGTGCAGCGGACCCTTAAGCGCGCTGATCCCCGCCAGCACTGCCGAGGTCAGCCCGGCCTGGGTCGAGGCCACGACCCGCGCGGCAAAGGTTGAGGCGTTCAGTCCATGATCACAGACCGTTACCAGATAGGTGTCGAGGGCATCGATCTCCGCCTGAGGTGCCGACGTGCCACGCAGCATCCGCAGGATATCGGCGGCGTGGAATAGGCTGGGATCAGGGGCTACCGGGGCAAGACCGGCCTGTGCGCGCACGACCGCCGCCGTAAAGACCGCAGGCGCTGCCACCAGCCTCAGGGCCACATCAAGCTCGTCGCCATCGGCGAGCCGCGCGGTTAGGGCGCGCATGGCTTCAATGGGTGTGCGATCCAGCAAGCCGGTATCCAAGGCAGCGACCTCGGCAAATACCGCTGCTCGGGCCTGGCCTAGCTTGGATTGCAGATCACCCGGCAGATCGGCAAAAAAACCCGACCACAACACATGCGTGGCGGTTTCAAAACGTGTGCGGCCGGCTAGCTCATCCAACTCGAAGCCGCGGATGATCAAACGTCCAGCCTGGCCGTCAACCTCAGATAATACCGTGTCGGCGGCGACCACGCCTTCCAGTCCGTTGGACATGGCTTTCTCCGTTTCGTCTCAGGGCGACAAGTTCGCCCTTGCTGTCGGTGATAATCCTGCGCATTGTGCTTCAGTCAATCTTGATCAATATAATCAATGTAAATGCGATGACAGACTGGATCGGGGCCGAAGAGGCCATGGCGCGGCTCGGGGTCAGACCTCAAACCCTCTATGCCTATGTAAGTCGAGGTCGAGTACAGACTCGGGTCGACAGTCAAGATTCGCGCCGCAGTCTTTATCGATCAGCAGATATCGCGGGCCTAGCGCAGCGCAAGACCCGAAGCCGCAAGGTCTCAGACGTCGCCACTGGCACCATTGCGTGGGGCGAACCGGTTCTGTCCTCGGCGATCACCACCGTTTCCGACGGACGGCTTTTCTATCGTGGCCGCAATGCCGTCGAACTCTCAGAGACCGAAACCCTTGAGGCCGTAGCGCGTTTACTGCGAGGGGGTCATGGAGCGGCTTTGAAGCGTACTGAGCGTCCTTTGCCACCACCCGGTGCAGACATGCGGGCCAGGGCCTTCATGGCCTTGGCCGCGCGCGCGGGCGAGGACCCACCAGCCCTAGGGCGACACCCCTTGGCCTTGGCCGTAGAGGCCGCGACCCTACTGGATGTCTTGACCGACGCTATCGCCGGCCAGGTGGGGGGCGGACCCATCCATAACCGCCTTGCCATGGCCTGGGGGCTGGGCCCGGGCGGCGTCGGGGCCGATCTAATTCGTCGGATCCTGGTGCTGCTGGCAGACCATGAGCTTAATCCTTCGGCTTTTTCGGCGCGGGTTGCGGCGTCGACTGGGGCCTCGCTATCAGCCTGCGCCTTGGCCGGGTTGGCGACCTTGTCGGGACCTCGGCATGGGGGGGCACCTTCAGCGATCCGCGTCCTTGCGGCAGAAGCTGAGCAATTGGGCCCACGCGCCGCCATTACGGCGCGACTAGCTGAAGATCGCGGCTTGCCAGGTTTTGGCCATCCGCTCTATGCCCAAGGCGATCCGCGTGCAGCGGCGCTTCTTTCCCGCTTTGCGCCCACCCCGATCTTGGCGGAGCTATCGGAGGCCGTGGGAGCCTTCACGGGCCAAGCCCCGAATATCGACTTCGCGCTTGTCTGCCTGGCAGAGACGCTAAAGCTCCCCACAGATGCACCCTTCGCGCTCTTCGCCACCGCGCGCTGCGCCGGATGGATTGCCCACGCTATCGAGCAAGTGCAGGGCGGTGGCATTATTCGCCCCAGAGCGCGATACACAGGTGCGGAGGTCGACTAGACCGCGTGATCTTTGAGGATGCCCAGGGATACAATCGCCAGGGTTTCTTCGTGCGTCGCAGCCAAAACCAATTGCGGCGCGGCTCCGGCGTCCAAGGCTTCTTTCCACCTCGGCGCACAGAGGCACCAGCGGTCACCGGGTTTGAGACCCGGAAAGTCGTAGTCCGGCATCGGGGTCGAGAGATCGTTGCCTACCGATTTCGAAAAAGCCAGAAACTCGGCGGTCATCACAGCACAGACGGTGTGCAGCCCGGTATCGTGAGGCCCCGTCTCACAGCACCCATTGCGGAAAAACCCGGTGACAGGATCGAGCGAACAGCTCTCCAGCTCACCGCCCAAAACATTTCTCGCCTGCGCGTCGTATCGCGTGATCATCTGACCACTCTAGGCTAAAAGCCACGCGTCGCCATAGCGCTTGGAGCGTTTCTGCCTTGACCCTCTGCCGACTGATCTTGTGCTTTACGTTGGTCATGAGCGGGCCGAGCAAAGTCATGGCCCAAGAAGTCGACCCGATTGGTGCCTTGCTCGATCAGGCTCCTCCGGCGACGGAGACTTGGCGTCCCTCGCCTGGCGTGACAACGCCAAAGCCGAGGGCGATCACCTCGGGTACCCAAGTCAAGATCGAAGAGACTGGAAAGACCCCCGATGGGCCTTTGTCGGCCAGCGACCTGAGCTATGAGGGTCGCCTGCGTTCGGCGTTCCAATCGGCACAGGGCTCGCAAGGTCCGCTAGACGGGCGCTGGGTCATTCGTTTAGGCGACGTCCCGCTCTATCTGCTGCAATTGGTAGATCGCGGCGCGCTCGAAGGCGCTTGGCGCGACCCACGTCGGCCTGCCGCATCGGGCGCCACGGGGTTTATCGACTCCATCATCCGCAGCGGTGATCAGCTGGTTCTGCGGTTTACGGCCAAGTCCGGCGGCGAGCCCGTCAGCCTTAGTCTGCAACTGTTGCCGGATGGTCAGATTTCGGGTGACCTGACCGAATATGGCGTGCGCTCAGCCGTGACCATGGTTCGTCAATAGCCTCGCTGGCCTGACGCTGGGTTACGGCGTTAGATGGCCTTGAATCAACAGGACCAGCTGCCATGCTCGATACCTCCACCCGCACCGTCTATGACCAAGACTTGGAGATGTTCCGCGACCAGGTGCGCAAGTTCTACGCCGTCCACCTGATCCCAAATCTTGATCGCTGGGAGGAAGAGAAAATGGTGGACCGCGCCTTCTGGCTGGCCGCCGGTGAGGCAGGACTTCTCTGCCCGCAGGTGCCAGAGGAATATGGGGGGTTGGGTCTCGACTATCGCTATAACGCTGTGATCGGCGAGGAGCTGACCTATGCCGGCTCAACAGCGGGCATCACCCTGCAGTCCGACATCGTCGTCGACTACCTGATCAATTACGGCTCTGAAGACCAGAAGCAAAAGTGGCTGCCGGGCATGGTGTCCGGGCAGGTGGTGGTGGCGATCGCCATGACGGAGCCCAGCGCAGGCTCCGACTTGCAAGGGGTGCTGACCACCGCCAAGCGAGACGGAAATCATTACGTGATCAATGGGTCCAAGACCTACATCACCAATGGCCAGAGCGCCGACCTGATCTTCGTGGTGGCCAAGACCGATCCGGAAGCTCGAGCGCGCGGTATGTCGCTGATCTTGGTGGAAGCCGACCGCGCGGGCTTTAAGCGCGGCCGCAAGCTCGATAAGATCGGTCAGAACTCGGCCGATACCTCGGAGCTGTTCTTCGAAGATGTCCGGGTGCCGATCACCAACTGCATCGGCGAGGAAAATAAGGGCTTCATCTATCTGATGAGCCAGTTACCGCAGGAACGCCTACAGATCGCCATCTCTGGTCAGGCGGGCGCACAGCGAGCTTTTGACGAGGCCGTCAAGTTCACCAAGGAACGCAAGGCCTTCCGGCAGACGGTGTTTGATTTCCAGAATACGCGTTTCACCTTGGGCAATCTGAAGGCCAAGCTGCAGGCTGGTTGGGCCCATATCGACTGGTGCATGGCCCGGCACTTAAAGGGCGAGCTCACGGCCGCAGAGGCCTCGGCGGCCAAGCTCTTCCATACCGAGCTACAGTGGGAAGTCTGCGACGCCGCCCTGCAACTGCATGGCGGAGCAGGTTATATGAACGAGTATCCGATTGCGCGCCTGTGGCGCGACGCCCGCGTACAGCGGATCTATGGCGGGACGTCTGAGATCATGAAGGAAGTGGTGGCTCGGTCGATCTAAGATTGCCGCCGCAATGGTGACAGAAGCCCCCCACTCAGCTATCGGAGCGCACCGCAGGACCAGGGGTTGAGATCATGAGCGAGAACGCCGAGCGCGACGCCCCCTCTGAACAACAAGGGTGGGCTACCGCCAAGACCCTGGCCGAGGCCCTGCCCTATATTCAGCAGTACGACCGCGAGATCTTGGTGATCAAGTATGGTGGCCACGCCATGGGTCAGGAAGCGACGGCCAAGCTGTTTGCCGCCGACTCGGTGTTGTTGAAGCTCCTGGGTCTGCATCCCGTCGTGGTGCATGGCGGCGGGCCACAAATTTCGCGAATGCTGGATCGTGCCGGGGTGAAGTCGACCTTCATCGATGGTCTGCGGGTGACCGATGAGGCGACGATGGAAGTCGCCGAGATGGTGCTGTCGGGTGCCATTAATAAGGAAATCGCCAATTGGATCACGCTCGCCGGAGCAGAAGCCGATGTGCGCGGGGTGGGGCTGTCGGGCAAGGACGCGCGGCTGATCACCGTGGAGAAGGTAACCCGGACCAAGAAGGATCCCGAAAGTCTGATCGAACAGGCCGTCGATCTGGGCTTTGTAGGCGAGCCGACCCAGATCGACCCGCAACTGATCTTGCAGCTGATCCATGCCGATCATGACTACATTCCGGTGATTGCACCGATCGGGGTGTCGGTAGGGGGACAGACCTATAATATCAATGCCGACACCGTGGCTGGTGCCCTGGCCGGGGCACTGAAAGCCAAACGGATGTTACTGCTCACCGATGTGGCCGGGGTGCTTGGGGCCGACGGCCAACTCATCCGGCAACTCACCGTGACCGAGGCGCGCGCGGCGATTGCCTCCGGCGTGGCATCGGGCGGCATGATCCCCAAGCTGGAAACCGCCATCGCGGCGGTCGAGGCTGGCGTCGACGCCGTCGTCATTCTGGACGGACGCCGGGCCCACGCCATGTTGGTAGAGCTGTTCACCGAGCACGGGGCGGGCACCCTGATAACCCGATGAGCCCGGACCTTTCCCATATCGACACTTGGCTCTTCGACCTCGACAACACACTCTATCCAGAAGAGTCGGGGTTCATGACCCAAGTCGAAGCCAAGATGACCGACTTCGTACAAAAAGTCTCCGGCCTGCCGCGCCCGGAGGCCTATGCGTTACAGAAGAAATACTATGCTGAGCATGGCTTGACCCTGACAGGCTTGATCAAAAATCACGGGACCGATCCCGCAGACTTCTTTGCCCTGCATCACGATCTGTCCCTAGAGGCCTTAGCCAGGGATCCTGAGCTGTTAGGAGCCCTAGCTCAATTGCCTGGCCGTCGGCTGGTGTTCACCAACGCCGATGACAAGCATGCAGAGCGGGTAATGGCGCATCTGGGCCTCACCGATCTGTTTGACGACGTCTTCCACATCCATTCCTTTGGCTATGCGCCTAAGCCCGATCCGCTAGGCTTCGAGCGGATGATCGCCGCCCATGGAATGGACCCGGCCGCCACCGCCTTTTTCGAAGACAGTGAGCGTAACCTCAAGCCCGCCAAGGACCTGGATATGACCACAGTGCTGGTCGGCCCCCGCGCCTTGGCCTCCACCGCCCAATTCGTCGACCACAAGACCCACAAGCTCGCACCGTTCCTGAGCGGTGCCCGCCTGAAGAAAGCCGCCTGATGTCTCAAGACCTAAAAGCTGTGATCGAAACCGCCTGGGAGGCGCGCGATACCCTATCCCCCGCAACCAAGGGCGCGGTGCGTGAGGCGGTGGATGAAACGATCAACGGGCTGGATGCTGGCACCCTCCGTGTCGCGTCACGCGGGGATGACGGGGTCTGGACAACGCACCAATGGACCAAGCAGGCGATCCTGCTGTCGTTCCGCTTGAACGCCAACCAGCTGATGGAGGCCGATCAGCCCGGTCCCTATTGGGATAAGGTACCGTCGAAGTTCACCGGTTGGGACGCAGCGCGTTTCGAGGCGGCCGGTCTGCGCGCTGTGCCCGGCTGCGTGGCCCGTCGCGGCAGCTTCATTGCCCGAAACGTCGTCCTGATGCCCTCCTTCGTAAACATCGGAGCCTATGTGGATGAGGGCACGATGGTCGACGGCTGGGCGACGGTCGGCTCCTGCGCTCAAATCGGCAAGAACGTGCATATCAGCGGCGGGGCCGGGATTGGCGGAGTGCTCGAGCCCTTACAAGCCAACCCGACCATTATCGAAGACAATTGCTTCATCGGCGCCCGCTCCGAAGTCGCCGAGGGTGTGATTGTGCGCGAGGGTAGCGTGCTGTCCATGGGGGTGTATCTGACCTCCACCACACCGATCGTCGACCGCCGTACGGGCGTGGTGATCACCGGAGAGGTGCCGCCCTTCTCGGTACTGATGTCCGGCTCGCGGCCCAGCCCGCATGAGGGCATGCCGTCCACCTATTGCGCGGTGATCATGAAGACCGTGGACGCCCGTACCCGGGCCAAGACCTCGATCAATGAGTTGCTGCGTGATTGACCCCGTGGAACTAACTCGCGAGCTGATCCGCCGCCCGTCTGTCACGCCCGCCGACGCCGGGGCGATGGACGTAGTGCAGCAGACCTTGGCGGGTCTAGGCTTCGTCTGTCGGCGAATGAAATTCGGTGAGATCGAGAACCTTTATGCGCGGTTCGGGACCTCCTCGCCCAACCTTTGCTTCGCCGGGCACACTGATGTGGTGCCTGTCGGGGATGCGGGGGCCTGGAGCCAAGAGGCCTTTGGCGCGGAGATCGTTGAGGGCGTGATCATTGGGCGCGGGGCTGCCGACATGAAGAGCGCCATTGCGGCCTTTGCCGCCGCTTCGGCATCGGCCATTACCGCAGGCGATGTGAAGGGCTCCCTGTCATTCTTGATCACTGGCGATGAAGAGGGTGTTGCCACCCATGGCACCAAGATGGTGGTCGAGGCCCTGAAGGCGCAGGGCGAGGTCATTGACCACTGCGTCGTTGGCGAGCCGACCAGTTCCGAAATCTTCGGCGATATGGTCAAGATAGGACGTCGCGGCTCGATCAATGTTGAGCTCACAGTTGAAGGTATCCAGGGTCACGTTGCCTATCCACACCGGGCAGCCAATCCAGTCCCTGTGCTGGTCGCCCTGCTGGGCCGGTTGGCAGAGACCGAATTAGACCAGGGGTTCTTAGGCTTCCAACCTTCCAATCTGGAGATCACCACCTTTGATGTGGGCAATCCGACCACTAACCTGATCCCGGCCGTCGCTAGGGCGCGGCTAAATATCCGGTTCAACCCTAATCATTCGGGCCAGGGGTTGGCCGACTGGATCGCCAACGAGGCGCGGGCGGCGGGCGAAGGCTTCCAAGGCAATGTCATCGTCAAGCCGACCATCAGCGGCGAGGCCTTTCTGACTGAGCCGGGGCCGTTCACCGATGTGATCTCGGCTGCGGTGTTTGATGTCACCGGCAAGACCACCGATCTCTCGACCACCGGGGGCACCTCTGACGCCCGTTTCATTCGCGATCTCTGCCCGGTGGTTGAAGTCGGGCTGGTGGGCAAGACGATGCACGCCGTCAACGAGTGTGCGCCGGTTGCCGAGGTCCTCCAACTTCAGGCGGTATATGAGCGGCTAATCGCCCGCTATTTCGCCACGTTCTCGTCCACGGGATCGTAACCTACAGCGGTGAGATAGAGCCCGCTCGCCGGGGCAACAGGACCGCACGCCGCGCGGTCGTGCGCCGCTAGCGCAAAAGCCACATCCTCGGTGCCCCAACGGCCCAGCCCGACCTCGGCCAGGGTCCCGGTCATAGATCGCACTTGGCGATGCAGGAACGAGCGCGCGCCGAAGTGCAGATGCACTTCCTGGCCGACTTGGCTGACACGGGCAAAGTCTAGGGTCTTCATCGGGGAATTAGCTTGGCATCTGAGGTCGCGAAAGGTGGTGAAGTCGTGGTGACCGACCAAAGACTGGGCCGCGTAATGCATGGCCAGAGCATCTAGTGGTGCCTTCACATGCCAGACCTTGCCACGCTCTAGGCCGGGCGGCCCGTGCCGATTGAGAATCCGGTAGAGATAGCGCCGTTCGGTAGCGGAAAACCGTGCGTGCCAGTCACCCTGTGCCACCACCACCTCAAGCACCACGACGGATTCTCGCATGAGGTGGAAGTTGAGCGCATTGCGAACGGTCTGCACCGGCCAATCGCGTTCCAGATCGATATGGACCACTTGGCCCAGAGCATGGACGCCCGTGTCGGTACGACCTGCACAGTGGACCCGCAGGTCCTGGCCACAGAAGGCTTTGACGGCAACTTCAATAGCCCCCTGCACAGTCGGCAAATCGGCTTGGGCTTGAAACCCAAAATATGGCCCGCCATCATATTCGATTGTCAGGCGATAGCGGGGCACTAGAGGACTTGAGCTCCGATAAGAAGCGGGAAGCCACGCAGGAAATCCGCCGCCGCCTGCGGACCCTTACCCTGTCGCTGGACCCGTAGCAGGCGAACTGCACCGGACCCGCAGGCGATCAGCAGCTGGTCGTCCAGGGCTTGGCCGGGCCGGCCGGAGCCCACTTCATTCTGTGACAATAGGGCTTTCACCCGAATGGGGCCTTTGTCGCTTGGGACCTCGAACCACGCCCCAGGAAAGGGCGAAAGGCCCCGGATTTTGAGGTCAACCTCGCTAGAGGCCTTCGACCAATCCAACCGCGCCTCCTTGGTACGGATCTTCTTGGCATAGGTAATGCCTTCGTCCGATTGCACGGTTTCGACCGCCCGCCCCACCGCAATATCGGCCAGGGTTTTGACCAGCAAG
>JANLPX010000222.1:0-2136 GCA_031367485.1 Alphaproteobacteria bacterium
CTCGACTTCGAAACCTATGCCCGGCTGGTCAGCGACCGGCTCTACATCGCCTCCTACTTATCCAGCCTGAAGTTCGCCTGTATCGGCACCGCGATCCTGCTGCTGATCGGCTACCCAATAGCCTATGGCATGTCGCGATGCTCGCCCAATGCCCGCCAAGCCCTGCTCATGGCGGTGATCCTGCCCTTCTGGACCAGCTTCCTGATCCGCATCTATGCCTGGATCGGTATTCTCAAACCTGGGGGTCTCCTAAACGCTGCTCTGGCGAGCCTCGGCCTTCCAGCCGTGCAGATCATGGACACCGACGCTGCGGTTTATGTGGGCCTAGTTTACGCCTACCTGCCCTTCATGGTGCTGCCGCTCTATGCGGTTCTTGAACGCCAAGATCAAAGCCAGTTAGAGGCCGCAGCTGATCTCGGCTGCACCCCAAGCCAAGCGTTTTGGCGGGTGACCTTCCCGATCTCCCTGCCGGGCGTTGCCGCCGGTGCCCTGCTCTGCTTCATCCCCATGGTCGGTGAATTTGTGATCCCCGATCTGCTAGGCGGCTCATCGACCCTGATGCTGGGCAAAACCATCTGGACCGAGTTCTTCGCTAACCGCGATTGGCCCGCCGCCTCCGCCGTGGCCATCGTCATGCTAGGGACCCTGGTCATCCCCATCGTCCTCTACCAACGCCAACAGATGCGGCTGATGGATCAGAGCCGATGAAGCGCGGGCCTTCAACCTTCAATCTCATATCCGTCGGCCTGGGCATGGCCTTCCTTTATCTGCCCATTGTCCTGCTGGTGATCTACTCCTTCAATGCCAGCCGCTTGGTCACAGTCTGGGGTGGGTTCTCGACCCGTTGGTACGGTGCTTTGTTCCGCGACCAACAGATGCTGGACGCCATCTGGATCACGGTCCGTGTGGGCCTGATCTCCGCGACCCTTGCCACAATCCTGGGAACCCTGGCTGCCATCGCCCTCACACGATCGGGCCGCTTTCGAGGACGCCTCCTCTTCTCTGGCATGATCTATGCACCCCTTGTGATGCCAGAGGTGATCCTCGGTCTATCTCTACTGCTCCTCTTCGTGGCACTCGGCCTGCCGCGCGGTATCTGGACCGTGACGGTCAGCCACGCCACCATGACCATGTGCTACGCTGCCGTAGTCGTTCAGGCCCGCCTCACCAGCTTTGATCGATCCCTGGAGGAAGCCGCACGCGATCTTGGCCGCACGCCCGTCCAAGCCTTCTTCGCGGTCGTCCTGCCCAATATCGCCCCGGCCGTCGCCGCAGCCTGGATGCTGGCCTTCACGCTCAGTCTCGACGACCTCGTCATCGCCAGCTTCACCTCCGGCCCCGGCTCCACCACCCTACCGATGCGGATCTATAGCCAAGTGCGACTGGGCGTGAACCCAGAGATCAACGCCGTCTCGACCTTGCTGATCGGTATGGTGGCCACGGGCGTGATCGCGGCCTTCCTAATCAGACGCCGGACCCCGACTGTCTAAAGCGGGGCCACCCTATTGAACCACGGGGTCGCCTGTTCGATCTGAGCCGCCAACCGCAATAGCGTCGCCTCATCGGCCATCCGGCCCACGAACTGAATGCCGAGCGGCAAACCGCCCGCGCTCCAGGCCAGCGGCATGCTCATGCAGGGCTGTCCACTATTGTTGAAGGCTTGGGTGTTGGGCATGAAGGCAAACAACCGCTCGGTACCGCGATTGCTGTCCTCGGTCAGATAGCCCACCGGGATCGCCGGACCGCCCAGCGTGGCCAGCAGTAACACATCATAGGTCTCAAATAGCCCAGCCATCGCTCGGCCGTAGGCATGGATCGCCGCCAGACCGCGCACATAATCACCGCCCGAGACACTCTGGCCCCGTCGATACATGGCCCAGGTCAGGGGCTCGATCTCGTCGGGCTCAATAGGTCGACCGCGTCGTGCAGCCTCAGCCTCAATGCTGGCCACGACCGAGGCAGCAATGGCGTTGCCCGCCCCCATCTGCATAGCAGCGAAGTCGCCCGGAAGAGTCACTTCCTCAACGACGTGGCCAAGGCGCTCACAGAGCTTGGCAGTCGCGGTCACACCCGCGATGACGTCAACATCCTCAATCGGGGCCGCCATACCCACTGTCGTAAATCCGATGCGCAACC
>JANLPX010000243.1:0-10167 GCA_031367485.1 Alphaproteobacteria bacterium
GTCGACTGTCTTGGCCGCGAACTTGCTTCCCAATCGTCGCTCGGCGAGACTGATTTCCATGATCCTGCCTGACGTCAAACCGCTCGGTGCCATCATACTGACCGGCGGACGCTCGACACGCATGGGCGAGGACAAGGGCGCTCGTGTCTGGGGGGCGCGGCGGGCCGTCGATTGGGTGGTTGATCTGGCCGGCAAGATGGGAGCCAGCCACGTGATCACGGCCGGGAGTTTTGAGTATGGCTTCGACCACGCCCCGGACCCGGCGCTCCATGCCGGGCCTGTTTCCGGCATCGTGTCTGGACTGGAGAAGCTCGAAGGCCGATTTGCCCGAGTTTTGGTGCTGGCAGTGGATGCCCCGACCATCTTGGAGCGTGACCTTAGCCCGCTGTTCGCCACAGGCAGTCCCGGGGCCAGCTTCGCGGATATGCCGCTGCCCATGCTGATCGACGCTACTGTTCGGCCCGCCGATGTGCAGAACGCTTGGCCACTGCGCCGGTTTGTCGAACAGGCCGGACTGATTCAGTTACTCGCGACCCCCGAGAGCATGGCACGGCTTAGAGGTGCCAATACGCCCGAGGAGCAGGCGCTGCTGATGCGTGACTTACCTCGATAGCCGGGTTCAGGCGGCAGGCGCGACCTTGTCCTGCGTCTTCAGATCGAAATCGCTGGCCTCGTGGCGTTCGTGCAATTGGCTGGAGGGCTCGCCCCAGGCCCGATTGACCATCCGCCCACGCATGACGGCGGGACGCTCAGCAATGGCATCGGTCCAGCGCTGGACATTGTGATAGCTCTGCACATCGAGGAATTCGCCGGCCTCGTAGAGCACCCCCTTCGCCAGTGCGCCGTACCAGGGCCAGATCGCCATGTCCGCGATCGTATACTCGCTGCCTGCCATGAACTTATGTTCGGCCAGATGACGGTCTAGAACGTCGAGTTGGCGCTTTACCTCCATCGCGAACCGATCGATGGCATATTCGATCTTGGTCGGCGCATAGGCGTAGAAGTGACCAAAGCCGCCGCCCAGATAGGGCGCGCTGCCCATCTGCCACATGAGCCAGGACAGGCATTCGGCGCGAGTGGCGGGGTCGGTTGGCAGGAAAGCTCCGAACTTCTCAGCCAGATAGATCAGGATCGCGCCGGACTCGAAAATCCGGATCGGCTTGGACCCGCTATGGTCCATCAAGGCCGGGATCTTGGAATTAGGATTTACGGCCACGAAGCCAGACCCGAACTGATCGGCGTCATTGATGCGGATCAGCCAAGCATCATACTCCGCGCCGCTGTGACCCAAGGCCAACAGCTCTTCTAGCATCACCGTGACCTTGATGCCGTTGGGGGTCGCCAACGAATAGAGCTGCAGAGGATGGCGACCGACCGGCAATGCTTTGTCCTTGGTCGGGCCGGCAATCGGGCGGTTTATGTTGGCAAAACGCCCGCCGGATTCCTTGTCCCAGGTCCAGACCTTGGGTGGCGTATAGTCGGCTGTATCGGCCATGGTTTCGGCTCCTGTTGACTCAGTTGCAGTCATACTCAGGCCTTAGCCAACTTCATAGAGAGGTTGGCGATCCGGTGCCCGATGTTCTATCTTCAAGCCATTGAATCCTGACCGCCAAAACATTGGGCGGACCAAGCCATGCTGATCGGATCTGTTAGATGACGTCGGACACCCTAGATACTTCCAAGCCCGCTTTCGACAAGGCCGCTCTGTTGGCCAAGTACGTTTCAGAACGCGACAAACGACTGCGCGCCGACGGCAATGCCCAATATCTGGAGGTTAAGGGCCATCTTGCCCACTATTTGGAAGACCCATACACGCCCCGGGTCGAGCGAGACCCTAAAGTTGATCACATGACCTTCGCCTTTGTGGGCGGTGGTTTTGCAGGATTGGTGACGGGTGCCCGGCTGGTTGAGGCTGGCGTCACCGATGTGCGCATTGTCGAAAAGGGCGGCGACTTCGGCGGGACTTGGTATTGGAACCGTTATCCGGGTGCGCAGTGCGATACGGCCTCGATGATCTACATGCCGCTGCTGGAAGAGACGGGGCACCGGCCAACCGAGAAATATGCTCACGCGCCCGAAATCCTCGAACAGTGTCGGCGGATTGGCAACCAGTACGGCCTCTATGAGAACGCGCTGTTTCATACCGAAGTTGAGTCTCTGGTCTGGGATGACTCAGCCTCCCGCTGGATCATCTCGACCAATCGCGGCGACAGATTTACGGCCAGCTTCATCGGCCTGGGGACCGGCCCGCTGCACGTACCAAAGCTGCCCGGCATTGCCGGCATCGAGAGCTTCAAGGGTCATTCGTTCCATACCAGCCGCTGGGATTATGACTATACCGGTGGCGACCCCACGGGCGCGCTGATGGAAAAGCTCGCCGACAAACGGGTGGCGATCATCGGGACCGGTGCGACATCGGTTCAGGCGGTGCCGCATTTGGCCAAGGCTTGCAAAGAGCTCTACGTATTCCAGCGCACGCCCTCCTCTATCGACGTGCGGGCCAACCAACCCATCGACCCGGAATGGTTTGCGGCGATCGCGACGCCAGGGTGGCAAAAGCGTTGGCTGGAGAATTTCACGGCCAATCAAGCCGGGGGCTCAGCCGAGGTTGATCTGGTTCAGGACGGTTGGACCGACCTCTCCCGCCGGATCCGCGACAAGATCATGCAGCTACCGCCAGAAGACCGCGTGCCCATGAAGATGTTGGCCGCCTATGAGGACAGCGACTTTGAGAAAATGGAAGAGATCAGAGCGCGGGTCGACGCTATCGTTGGCGACACCGAGACTGCGCAGAACCTGAAGGCCTGGTACCGCCAGCTCTGCAAGCGCCCATGCTTCCATGACACCTATCTGCAAGCGTTCAACACGCCTGGAACCCAGCTGATCGATACGGACGGCAAGGGTGTGGAACGGATCACTGAGCGCGGCGTCGTCGTGGGCGGTGTGGAATACCCGGTCGACTGCATCATCTACGCCTCAGGTTTTGAGGTCGGCACAGAGTACAAGCGGCGCGCGGGTTTCGACCTGATCGGACGAGACGGCTTGGCACTGTCCCAGGCTTGGGCTCAGGGGATGCAGAGCAAACATGGCATTCATGTGCACGGATTTCCAAATGCGTTCTTTGTGCAACCGACTCAAGGCGCGAACCTGATTTCCAACGTGCCGCATAACCTGACCGAGTCCGGCAGAACCATCGCCATGATGGTCAAGCACGCGGTGGATACCGGGGCACATCAGGTTGAGGTGACTAAGGAAGCTCAGGACGCCTGGGTTGCTTTGCTGCTAACCGGCATGGGGCGGATGATGGGTGCCGCCGACTGTACACCTGGCTACTACAACAACGAGGGCCAGGACCCGGGCCCGGCAGCAAAGTTCCATGTGGGCTACCCCGCCGGAGCCACAGCCTTCTTCAACTACATCGAGGCTTGGCGCAGTTCAGGTGAGTTCGAGGGCATCGCGTTCCGATAGATCGGGCTCAGAGCGATTGTCGCACTCGGCCGGCCTGCAGGGGCGCGCCAATCGTCTCATAGAGTTTGGCGGCCAGTTTGAGCTGTTCAACTTGGCCCACAGGATCCCCTGCAACAGCCGCAGCTTCCGCGCGCCATTCGGCTAGGCTAGGCGACAAGCTTCCCGCACCAGTAGAGGCGATCAGCGCCTCGGCTTGATCGAGTTCGGCGGTCGCTTCGGCCAGGACAGCCGCACCGTCGCGGCGAAGTAAGGCGCGCGCCAAGATGCCATGTGACTGGGCTTCGAGATTGCCGCGCAGTGCATAGCGGCACGTCTCGATGTTCACCCGCGCCATGGCCATCGACCCATCGAGATCGCCTGCATGCAGCATCGATTCGGCAATGAACATGGCCGACATCCCGGCATGCTGCCGCTCACCTTGCTGGTGAATGGCCAGGGCGGCGCGCGCAGTCTCAATGGCCTCGACAGGTCGACCGCAGGCGAGGTGAAGCAAGGTCAGGCAAATTTGGCGATGGGCAACGATGGTCGGCGGATCGCCCATAGCCGTGCAGGCCGCGTCAACAGTATCCACACAAGCCTGAAGTTGAGCCACGTCGCCCATGGTCAGATAGCCTGTGGCCGACCAAGACGAGACATAGACCGCAGCCTCAAAAGTCTCGTCGCGGACCATGAGCTCACGCACATGGGCAAACTCAGCCAGACCTTGGGGAATTCGGCCCATGATGATCAGGGATGCGGCTCGCCAAAACTGGAGCGCCGAATAGGGGTTGAAGCCCATGATCCACTCTGATCGTGGAACCAGATCGCTGTAGGTCGCGAGCGTCTCTTCAGCCAGCTGCACCGCTTGCGGGAAACGCGCCGTATAGACCCGGGCATCAACGAGGTAGAGGGCTGCATTGATGATCAGCGGGACGTCTCCCAGCGCCAGAGCCCCGTCATAGATCTCGGTAGCAAGCTCGATATAGGTGGCCAAATCGCCGGTTGAGCAGCAGGCCCGACCATAGACCATCGAGACCTTTAGCTCGGTCGCCCGGTCGCCGGTGGCCCTAGCAAAGGCTAGGCCTTCGTCGAACAGGGCCTTGATCTCCTCGGGGCTCGAGGTGAAGCGCCAGCTTAGGTTCAAGAGATGCTGGCATGCCGCGACACCCAGCATGGCAGCGGCGGGGTCGTCTACGAGCTCGCTCAATAGCGACCGCACGCGCCCCCAATGCCAAACCGCCGCATTGGGATCGGTCAGGCTGACCCATTCTGCGGCCTGCCGGTGGCGAACGGCAGCCTTCCGCGGTTCACCGGCCTCTTCCCAGTGATGGGCCAAGAGCGCAACACGCTCGTCGACCCGACCCCCTTCCTGAAGTTCAATGGCCGCCGCAATGCCGTTGTGGATCTGCCGCCGACGTTCCTTGATCAAGGAATTAAGCGCGGTCTCCTGGGTCAAGGGATGACGGAAGGCGTACTCAACGGTCGGAAATAGCGAGAGCTCGGTGATAAACTCGCTGCGCCGAAGGTTTGCCAGAGACTCGGCAAGGTCGGACTCTCCAAGCTCGGAGACAGACCTGATGAGCGGCTCCGAGAAATGCTTACCGATCACCGCTGCGACCTGAAGAACCTGCCTATCACGAGCCGGAAGCCGATCAATGCGCGCGGCGACAACGGCTACGACCGTAGACGGAACATCAATACGGTCCACCGGAGTGACCAGCTTGTAGGCGCCCCGCTCGCCCTCCAAATGGCCGGTCTCAAAGAGGTTCTGGACCACCTCCTCCATGAAGAAGGGATTGCCGGCCGTGCGCGCTTCGATCATCGCAGTCAGCTTGGGCAGGTTGGCCTGCGGCCCGAGCAGGTCCTCCAACATCTCACCGACCGCCGGTCCACCCAGGTGAGGCAGCGCGATTTGGCGACACCAGGCGTTTTTCATCCAATCAGCACGGTATTCGGGCCGGTAGTTGAGGATCAACAGACCCCGCGCGCCCTGTCGGGCCTCGACCATATGCTCAATGAATTGCGCGCTCGCCGGATCAAGCCAATGCAAGTCCTCGATCATGGTCACGGAGAGCTGTCGCTCACCCGACCGGCGGATCAGATGCCGCATAAGGCCGACCAATTGCCGTTGGCGCGTATCCGGATCCATCTGCAAGGGAGGGCTAGCCGGATCGGGTACGCCCAGGAAATCAGCCACTAAAGCGGTGGCATCGCCAATATTAGCGTCAAAGGTGGTTAGAGCGGTCTCGATCTTGGTTCGGGCTGTGCCGTCATCATCCTCGGTACGAATATCGAAGAACGACCGGAAGACCTCAAGGATCGCCAGATAGGGAACATTTCGGGCATGGGCTGCGGCCCGCCCCTCGATGACCCGTATTCCACGTGCCCGACATCGTTCTAAGAATTCAAAACACAAACGGCTCTTGCCGACGCCAGCCTCAGCAACGATCCCGATCACCTGACCATCGCCCGTGTCGGCGCGCGCCAGGGCGTCATCAAGAGTTTCCACGTCTTCGGCACGACCGACAAACGGGCTCAGGCCCCGGGCTCGCGAGATATCAAACCGGGTCCGCGTTGGACGCACGCCAGCAACCCTGAATGCGCGGGGACCCAAAGGCTCCAGAACCAATAGGCCTCCGGCCAATGCGGCGACGGCGGCACTGACCGCCACAGTACCAGGAGGGGCCTGGGTCTGCAGAAGGTTTGCCTGGGTCACCGGGGCCCCATAGGATGGCGCGCCACTCCCACCGACGACCATCAAGCCGTCGTCAATTCCCACTCGAGCACCCAAGGGTGGAACGCCCTTCTTGGTCAATCGCTTGGCAAGTTCGACGATGTCCAGACCGGCGCGAACGGCCCGATGCGCATCGTCCTCCTGGGTCTGCACAGCCCCGAACATGCCGGTAAGTCCACCACCTGGGTGAGGCTCGGCAACGCCGCCATGCTGCACCACGATGTCGGCAGCCTGTGCCTGAAACTTGACGGAAATCTCCTGCCAGTCCTCAGGATCAACATCTGGTGCGACACCCGACAGATCGGAGATTACGGCATTGAGAAATGCGATCTGCCGCCGTTCAGACTCGCGACGCGGCGGGTTAATCGGGCGGGGCGCAGGCGGGCGCGGTGCGGCTGAGGCCGGATTGTGCGCCATGATCGCGCGTACATCGCCGACAAACTGGCTCCAAGCTTTGTCAGTGAAATCCCCGGTCCAGTGCGTCAGATCGGTGGTATGGGTCAGCTCAAATATGATCGGCCGCTTGCAGGGCTCGATCATCACAGGGGCGAGGGTTCCATTTTGGTCGGCTTGGGTCGCTTCGGCCCTGACCCAGCGCGACTCCACCGACCTCGGTGACCAAAGCACCACCACCGCCCGCGCCTCGGCCAAGGCACGCTCAATCACCGTGTCGAAGGTTTCACCCGAGCGAAGGGCTGCATCCCACCAGACGCCGAAGCCCTCGCGCTTCAGACCCTCCGCATACTGCTGAGCTACGGCCCGATCGTCTCGGCTATAGGAGATGAAGACGTCCGGCATACACCCCCTCCCAAATGAAGTTGTAGAGCCCTGCCAGCGACAGGATCGGCACTATTTCCGACCTCTGAGTTGAACCCTAATTCTAGACAAGTGTAGCGACTAACCCAAGCGCTATCATGCTTACGCCGTTCGAGCTGCCAGCAATACGCCGCAGGGTCTCAGGGTTGCAATTAGCTAGAAATTCCGGCTGTTTACGTCTCGCATGTCTCGGGAGGCAAGCTCATGCTTTCGGCACCCATTATATCAACGACTACGCGTAACTTTCACTATGAAGATACCGGAGGCAGCGGGCCGGTGATCGTTTTCTCGCATGGTTTCTTGATGGATAGGACCATGTTCGCGTCACAGGTCGCGGCCCTGAAAGCCCAATATCGCTGTATTTCATGGGACCAGCGCGGACATGGATTGACGGCCACCGGTCGCCTCTCGCCATTCAATTTCTACGACTCCGCCAACGACTTATCGGACTTGCTCAGTTATCTGAATATAGAAAAGGCGATCCTGGTGGGCATGTCTCAGGGAGGCTTTCTCACCTTGCGCTGTGCCCTCACCAATCCTGATGTCGTCAGTGCCTTGATCCTGATCGATACCGAGGCGGGCGTCATGCCACCGCCGACCATTACGGGAAACCAAGGCCTGCTGGCAGAGTGGATCAAAGACGGCTTTGACGCTGATCTCCAGGCCAAAATCACGGGTGAGATCATTGGCCCAACCGAACCTGGCTGGGATGGGCAATCCTATTGGACAGCGCTTTGGGCGGCGACGCGGTTCGTCAATCTGGTTCCCTCGTTCAACGCCCTCATTCAACGCGACGATATTTCCTCTCTTCTGAGCACCATCACCCAGAAGGCGCTGGTCATCCACGGAGAACTCGACGCCGCCGTTCCAATCGCCGACGGCATCGCCCTTGCCAAAGGATTGCCCAACTCGACATTTGTGGAGATCCCCGGGGCAGGCCATGCTTCGTGTCTCACCCACAGCGATCTGGTCAACCCAGCGATACTGAAGTTCCTCAGCCAGCTTGGAAATTGAGTCTCGCATGGCAATTCTCCTTGTCGGACCGTGCCGCTGACAGCGTTGCGACAAGCGTCGGTGGCTCGGGGCCTGGAGGGCAAGTCGGGAAAGAAGGTCTGGCAAAAGAAGTTCGGTCCGGGCACGGCTTTGGCAGGCGGCGTGGGCGCCAGCGGTGGAGCCATCGATACCACCGTTGGCTTGCTGGCGACGGCATACTCTGCATCAATCCAGGCTATGGCTAATTTGGCCAACAGCCAGGAAATGTGCTCATTGCTTATCTGCCGAAGCCCTAGGCGAGATCGTGAACAGGAAAGACATAATGTCAGAAACCCAATCCCCCGAGCAGACTGTCGCCCCATCCGTCCGCTATGGCTTCATGAAGTTCGTGGTCGGCGACCTGGCCAAGATGGTCGACTTCTACGGTCGTGCCTTCGGACTCGTCGTAGCCCAGACCATCGATACCGACACGATGACCGAGAAAATCCTGCGCCGGGCGGGTGAGCAGACGGGTTTCAGCCTGATCCTCTATTACCACAAGGACGGGCGCAGCGTTCAGGTCGGTACAGGCTACGGGCCATTGGGCTTGTTCGTGCGCGACGTCGACGCCGCCTATGCCCATGCCGTCGCTCAGGGCGCAGCGGCCGATCGGCCACCGATGGAAACCAACGGTATGCGCGTGGCCTTCGTTCTTGACCCAGAAGGGCGCGAATTAGAACTGATCTCGATGGTTCGGACCTAGCGACGCGCCGAATTTGGAACTTGGCGCGGTGATGGCCGTTGGGGCAAAGTCAGAGCGTTGCCACTGCGCGCCATCTGTTTGATAGAGCGCCTTGGATGACGATCCGCCTGTTGCACTTTTCCGACATTCACTTTGGCGGTGAGAACGTCTTGGCCGTCGAGGCGGCTACCGCGTTCGCCGCAACTACGCCCTGCGATTTGATCGTTGTCAGCGGTGACATCACCCAGTACGGAAAATTGGCAGAATTCGCCCTAGCGTCGGCTTGGCTCGCAAGCTTGCCCGGCCCCGTGCTGTGCGTACCCGGCAATCATGACACGCCCTGGATGAACCTGTGGGAGCGGGTCGTTGCACCGTTTTCGCGATATGCTCGTGCCATTGGACCGCTGTCGGTATCCGAATTCACCGCACCGGGCCTAGCGGTCTATGGCCTGAACAGTGCGCGGGGTTGGCAGATAAGGTTGAACTGGTCAAAGGGCGCGGTTTCACGCAGACAAACCCACCGCGCCCGCCGCTTTTTCCGCCAAGCTGCACCTTCGAGCCTCCACATTCTGGTCTGTCATCATCCCCTCGTCGAGTTCATTGGCGAGCCGATGACCGCGCGCGTCCGAGGGGGCAAGTTTGCTGCTGGCAAGTTCACAGAGGCAGAGGTCGATCTGATCTTGACGGGCCACCTCCATGCGCCTTTCGTGCAAGCCCTGCCTTTCGGTGACGCGAAAACCCTGGCGGTTGGCGCGGGCACACTTTCGCTACGCGAGAGAGGCGATCCCCCCAGCTTCAGTTTCTTGGACATTGAGGGCAGCCAAGTCCGCGTTACCAACATGGCCTGGGATGGTTCGGCATTCGGTATCGGCCAAGAATGGGTTTCGCCTTTACGTGACCGCGTACCCATATCGGCTGCGGCGACGTCCGCCACAAATGACAGCGGTTTCTGAAGGGGCTTTCCGTGGATATCGATGCAAGAGACTGGCTGAACAAAACGGTGATCGCGGTCACCAATACCGGCAGCGGCAGTGTGAATGCGGACTCGGCAGCGCGAATGTCCGAAATATTTGCGCAGGCGGGTCTGCCAAACGCCACGGTGGTCAGTGTGGGCCCCCAAGATATTGATGGTGCCCTAGTCGAAGCCGTCGACAAAGCCGACGTCTTGGTTGTGCTCGGCGGCGACGGCACCATCCGCTCCGCTGCTGATAAGTGTGGCGCGGCCGGCAAACTGATCATTCCCTTGCCCGGAGGCACCATGAACATGTTGCCCCATGCCCTATTCGGGAACCTATCATGGGAGGCGGCGCTCACTGCCACTCTTGCCTCACCTAGAATACGTGACGTTAGCGGGGGATCAGTTGGCGGCCAGCCCTTCTTCTGCGCCGCGATCCTAGGCGCGCCTGCACTTTGGGCCGATGCGCGCGAAGCCCTGCGTGAGGGGCAACTGGCAGAA
>JANLPX010000261.1:0-5425 GCA_031367485.1 Alphaproteobacteria bacterium
CCAACGCATAATCAGAAGGTCCCCCGGACCCGTCGCGTGAAATTGCGACACAATGACTTTTTCAAATGCTCTATCGTCAACACTTAGCGCGTCGGGAGAGCAAGGTCAGCCCCTCAATGCGCGCAGCGCCTTGCCGCCCCAACAGCATGTATCTAGCGCTCAGCTTGGATTTTAGGGTGCTGAAATACCGACGAGATTAACCTTCCTCGCAACGCCGCTATCGCCCCGGAGAGTAGTTCCACCACCCAAAAGCCATTGTGAAATCCCAACCGGGGTCTAGCGTGTCAAAAAACACGAATGATCGGCCTGGGAGGCAGAGATGCTCAAATTTGGATTGTATGTGGGCCTAGCTCTGGCCCTTGCGACCGCGACCCCGGCATCAGCCCAAACCATCACCAAACTGGTGCCCGGATCAGCCTTCAAGGGCATCCACGGCATCAAGTTCGCGCCGTCCGGCGAGCTCTATGCCGGTAGCGTGGTCGGCCAGAGTCTCTACGGGATCAATGTCGACACCGGGGCCATCCGCGTCATCGAGAAGCCCCCCGAGGGCATGGCCGACGACATGGCGTTCGGCCCCGGCGGCCAGGTGGTCTGGACCTCGATCTCCGCCAGCATGGTCCGCAGTCGAGTCGGCAAGGGCCCGGTCACAGTGTTGGCCAAGGATATGCCCGGCGCCAACTCCATCGCCTTCAGCCGTGATGGCAAACGACTGTTCCTCGGCCAAGTTTTCCAGGGGGATGGTGTGTGGGAACTTGACCCCAAAGGCATCAAGCCTCCGCGTGCCATCACCGGCCCGGTCGGCGGCTTCAACAGCTTCGCGCCCGGGCCGGACGGCATGCTCTATGGCCCGCTATGGTTTAAGAACCAGGTCGCCAAGATCAACCCCGACACCGGCGCTGTCACCGTGGTCGCCGACGGCTTCAAGACCCCCGCCGCCGCCAAATTCAACTCCAAAAACGTCCTCTATGTGATCGCCACGGAGAGCGGCGAGCTGTTTGCCGTCGACATCAAGACCGGCACCAAGACCAAGGTCGCCCAGCTCTCCAGCTCGCTCGACAACATCGCCGTCAACCGCCAGGACCGAGTGTTCGTGTCCAACATGGCCGACAACGGCATTCAAGAGGTCAACGTCAAGACCGGGGCCTTGCGCCAAGTGGTGGCGGGCGGGGGCCTCGCCATCCCCGCCGACATCGCCGTGACCAGCAAGGACGGCCATGACACCATTTATGTGGCCGACGTCTTCGCCTATCGCTCGGTGGACGGCACCACCGGCAAGGTCACCGACATCGCCCGCGCCCACGGCCCCACCCACCTCGACTACCCCACCGGCGTCAGCGTTAGCGGCAATAGCGTGTACCTCTCCGGCGTCGCCTCCGGCACCGTCCAGGTATTCGACCAGACCACCGGTAAGAGCACCGCCCTCATGGGCGACTTCAAGGTCCCGGCCGACGCCATCATGATGCCCAATGGCTCCCTGATGGTGGCCGAGATCGGCAGCGGTAACCTGGTCCAGGTGCGTGGCGATGTGCGTACCGTCTTGCGCAGCGGCCTGAAGGGTCCCGCTGGCCTGGCCCTAGCTGCTGACGGCTCAATATTAGTCGCCGAAATCGACGCGGGCCGCATCACCAAGGTCGACCCCGCCACCGGGGTTTCCACCGCCCTAGCCGAAGGTCTGAACCGCCCGAAAGCCATCGCCGTGACCACCACCGGCCAAGTCCTGGTCCTGGAAATCGGTGCCCGCCGCATCATCGAGATCGACCCGAAAACCGGAGCGAAGAAACAGGTGATCGACAACCTGCCCGTCGGCTTCGAAACCCAACCGGGCCTGACCGGCGCAGGCATCGCTGTAGGCGAGACCGGGGTGATCTATCTGGCGTCAGACGTGGAGAACGCGATCTATAAGATTCTACGGTAAGGGGGTCAAACCCGCCCCGTCACCGGCACCAGCGCCCCGGTCACCGCCCGCGCCTCTTCCGACGCCAGGAACAGCATCACGCTCGCCAAGTCCTCCGGCGCGACCCAGCTCGCGAAGTCGGCCTTGGGCATATCCGCGCGGTTGGTCGGGGTGTCGAGGATGGAGGGGAGCACGGCATTGACGGTTACCCCGCCGGCCTTCAGCTCCTCCGCCAGGGATTGGGTCAGGCTGTGGACCCCGGCCTTGGAGGCCGCATAGGGGCCCATACCCAGCGAGGCCTTGATCGCGGCATTGGCCCCGACATTGACGATCCGACCCGCCGCAGAGCGCTTCAGGTGCGGGATCGCGGCGCGGCAAGCGTTGGTTGCGGTCTGCACGTTAATCTTGAAGAGGTCGTACCAGGTGGCCGTGGCCCCCTCGCCCACCGTCTCCCAGCGAAAACCACCGGCGATGTTCAAGAGCGCATCAATGCCGCCGAAATGGTCGGCGACCGCGTTGATTGCCGCATCCGCCGAGACGGCGTCGGCGAGATCAACAGACCCCAGCGCGAAAGCTGAGCCCGCAGGCACCGGCGCGAAATCGATCAGCGCCACCCGGTTGCCCGCAGCGACCGCAGCTTTCGCCACGGCCGATCCGAGAACCCCGAACGCGCCGGTTATGACAACGACGCGTCCGGACGTTGTCACTTACAGACGCTCGACGATGGTGACGTTGGCCAAGCCGCCACCTTCGCACATGGTCTGTAGGCCGTAGCGACCGCCACGGGCTTCCAGCGCATTGAGCAAGGTCGCCATCAGCTTGGTGCCCGAGGCACCCAGCGGGTGGCCCAGGGCAATCGCCCCGCCATTGACGTTGAGCTTGGCGTGATCGACGCCCAGATGCTTCATGTAGGCCACCGGCACCGAAGCGAAGGCTTCATTGACTTCGAACAGATCGATGTCGTCCACCGTCATGCCGACCTTCTTCAAGGCACGTTCTGTAGCGGGCAGCGGGGCTTCTAGCATGATCACCGGGTCGTGGCCAATCAGGGTCATGTGATGGATGCGGGCCAGCGGCTTGACGCCCAGTTGCTTGAGGCCGGCTTCGGAAACCACCATCACGCCAGACGCGCCGTCGCAGATCTGGCTAGACGAGGCAGCGGTGATCACGCCGCCTTCGCGCAGCAGCTTCACGCCGCGAATGCCGTCCAGGCTGGCGTCAAATCGGATGCCCTCATCGACATTGTGAATGGTGACATTGCCGTCCGCATCGGTGACTTCAATGCCGACGATCTCATTCTTAAACGCTCCGGCCTGGGTCGCAGCAATGGCGCGCTGGTGGCTCTCATAGCTGAACTGGTCCAGGTCATCCTTGGTCAGGCCGTACTTCTCGGCGACCATTTCGGCCCCGACAAACTGGCTGAACTGAATGTTGGGATAGCGGGCTTCTTGGTTAGGGCTCTTGGGCAGACCAAAGCCGTTCTGGGCCGGCAGGGCCACCGAGAGGCCCATGGGCACGCGGGTCATGCTCTCAACACCGGCGGCGATGACGATGTCCATGGTGCCGCTCATCACGGCCTGGGCGGCGAACTGCAGCGCCTGTTGCGAGGATCCGCATTGGCGATCGACGCTGGTGCCGGGCACGCTTTCGGGAAGCTTGGAGGCCAAGACAGCGTTGCGTGCCACATTGGTCGACTGCTCGCCCACCTGCATTACGCAGCCCATGATCACGTCTTCGACCAAGGCCGGATCGCAACCGGTGCGGTCGATCAGATCGTTCAAGACATTTCCGGCCAGATCGGCAGGGTGCCAACCCTTTAGTCTGCCACCTTTGCGGCCACCGGCTGTGCGTGTGGCGGCGACTATATAGGCTTCAGCCATGGTGTAACTCCCGTGCTCTAGCGCAGTCATTGCGCATCGGAAGCGACCATAGTCTCAGGACGCCGGGTAAGCCAACCCGACAAAATCTCTATACGCTGTGACCATAAAACTCCATCTTGAAGGGTCGCCACCACAGGGTCTTGCCCAAGCCGCGCGCTGCGCGATCCAGAGCAAAGAGATAGCTCTTCGACCCCGTCAACCGCTGGATCACCGCCAAAACCCCATAGGCTCCAGCTTGCACCAAACCCACCACCATCCAACGCGCTACGCCCCAATAGTCAGCAGGCGTCTGCGCCGCGCAGGCCTCGCTTGGCCCTTGTCCATAGGCGAAGGCGCGCCTAATCGTATAGCGCAGGGTCAGGCGCTGCGGCAGCGGATCCTCCCAGACCCATGCCTCCGGCGCCCAGGCAAAGACCGCGCCACGCGCCTGCATCTGGCCAAACAACAGATCATCCTCCCCGCCCGTATGATTGCGTAGCACCGAGAAGGGTTGAACGGGATCAGGCATGGCCGCCCGACGAATGAGGCTGTCGCCGCAGCCATAATAGGTCTCAAGAACCTGAGTCTCTTCAGGACCTAGGCGCGAGAAAAACCATTCCAAATAGGCCCGCCGCGAAGACCTGGCCGTTGGTGCCCGTCCTCTTACCGGACCGAAAACTACGTCTGCAGCGAAGCGGCTCTGCGCCGCCACCAGCGCGCTGAGCCAATGGGCCGGAGCCTCTTCGTCATCATCCAGAAAGGCAATGAACTCTCCCGACGCCTTGGACACGGCGGCATTGCGCGCATTGGCCACGCCGGGCTTAGGCTCGTGGACATAGATGACCGGGAAACTCGCCCGCGCCGCCAAGGCCGCTACCGTACCCTGCGCCGACGGACCCTGATCATTATCAACAATGATCAGTTCAAAACTGGGAGCCCCGACCTGCCCTTCGATGGACCGCAAAGCAGTTTCCAGACCACCCGGACGGCGCTGAGTTGGGATAATCACGCTAAGGGTCGGGCCCAATGACATGGACGCCAGACTAGGACACCGAAGTTAGGGAATCGTGGACCGGCTGAACGCCGCGCTCAGAATGGCCTCTAGCCCAGCCACATCGGTTTCGTCGAAGGCGTTGAGCTCTACGGCATCGACATCAAACACCGCGATCAAGGCTCCGGTCACATTGAACACCGGCACCACGACCTCGCTGGCCGAACGGCTATCGCAGGCGATATGGCCGGGAAACGCATGCACATCGGGTATCAGTTGCGTCTGCCCAGTGGCCGCCGCCGCCCCACAGACCCCACGCCCAAAGGCAATCCGCAAGCATCCCAAGCTCCCCTGATAGGGCCCGACCACCAGCTCCTGTGGCCGGTCAGGGTCGACCACATAGAACCCGGTCCAGAAATAGTGCTCAAAACTGGCGGCCAGCATAGATGTCACCGTCGCCATCCGCGCCGTCAGATTGGGCTCGCCGTCCAAGACCGATGCGATCTCCTCGGCCACGGCGCCATAGCGGGCGGCCTTGTCGGCGGGCAAGTCCATGTCGTTGAAGGCTTCGGCCATGGGCGATCTCTAACGCAGTTGCCCCAAGGCCAACAAGGCCACGATCACCGTGACGGCCCCACCAATCCGCGTCGCGATCTGAGCAAAAGGCATCAACTGCATTCG
>JANLPX010000318.1:0-11437 GCA_031367485.1 Alphaproteobacteria bacterium
ATCGACATTGCGCCCTTCACCCTGGTCGCCGCCACCACCCGGGCCGGCCTGTTGGCCACGCCGCTCCGTGATCGGTTCGGCATCCCGATCCGGTTGGAATTCTACACCCATGCGGAGCTGGCTCAGGTCTTGGCCCACGCTTCTGGCCGCATGGGCCTGGCTCTGGCTCCCGAAGGTGCCGCCGAGATCGCCACCCGGGCACGCGGCACACCCCGCGTCGCCGGACGCCTCCTGCGCCGGGTTCGCGATTTCGCCTCCGCCGACGGTGTCGAGGTGATCGGCCAAGCCGCCGCCGCCCAAGCCCTAGCCCGCCTCGACGTCGACCCCTCCGGCCTTGATGCCCTTGATAGACGTTACCTCCGTTGCCTCATCGAAAATTATTCAGGAGGCCCCGCCGGTGTCGAAACTCTGGCCTACGGAATCTCCGAAGCACGCGACGCTGTCGAAGACGTGATCGAACCCTTCCTGCTGCAGCAAGGCTTCATCCAGCGCACCCCGCGCGGCCGCATGGCCACAGGTCGCGCCTACACCCACATCGGCCTAACGCCCCCACACCAGATCCAGGCCGGCGGTCAGGCGGGCCTGTTCGAGGACGGCGAGTGACCGCCCCTTCCTCCGGCTGGCTAGTGGGTCGTGAACACCAACTGCCGGTTCGCATTTATTACGAGGACACCGACTTCACGGGAGTCGTCTATCACGGCCAATATGTGCGGTTCTTTGAGCGCGGGCGCTCCGACTTCCTACGGCTGATCGGCGTGGCTCATGCCAGCCTGCTAGACCAGGAAGACCCCGCTGCCTTCACCGTCGTGACGCTGAACCTCACCTTCAAACGCCCCGCACGGATCGATGATGCTCTGTTGGTTCACACGATTTGCAGCGGCCTCAAGGGACCCCGCCTCTACTTCACCCAGCGCATAACGCGGGGTGATGAGCTGATCTGCGAAGCTCAGGTCGAGGCAGCCTGCATCGATCTTGCGGGTCGACCGCGCAAACCCGGTAAGACTTTGTTAAGCACAATGTCGCCCTTCGTCGGATAGAAAGCGCCGCAACTTCGCCACCTCCAGGGTCCATGAGGGACCCGCCTGCGCCGGAGCACTCATGGACACCACAGCGATCACGCCTGACACCTTCTCGATCATCGCGCTGTTCATGCGTGCCGACTGGGTGGTCAAATTGGTGATGCTGAGCTTGGCAGCGGCGTCGATCTGGTCGTGGGCCGTGATCATCGATAAGAGCTTCCGTCTTGCCGCCCTCAACCGCCAAGCCAATGAGTTTGAAGGGGAAGTCGCCTCTGGCCGCAGTCTGGAAGAGATCGCCACCCAGGCGGGCGATCAACCTATCCACGCCCTTCCGCGCATGCTGCAAGGGGCCCTGCGCGACTGGCGAGAAGCCCGCGCCAAAGGTCTGACCGACAGTCAAGCCGCCTTCCTGATCCAGCGCATCGACCGCGGCTTAGACACCATCATCGCCCGCGAAGCCCTCCGCGTCGAAGACGGCTTGAGCCTGCTGGCTATTGTCGCAACGACGTCCCCATTCTTGGGATTGCTGGGCACAGTTGTTGGAATCATGAATTCTTTCAAAGAAATAGCTATTCATAAGAACACCAATCTCGCAGTAGTCGCCCCCAGCATAGCTGAAGCCCTATTCGCAACGGCCATCGGTCTGGTTGCGGCAATTCCCGCCTATATCGCCTTTAACAAGCTCTCCAGTGACGCCTCGCGCTATACCGCCCGTCTAGAGGGATTTGCAGACGACCTGTCCACCGCGATCCAGCGGCGACTGGGCGAGCGGGTCTAGATCATGGCACTTTCGGCCCACGACGCCTTTTCCGCCGTCTCAGGCGGTGGTCGACGCCGACGCTATGGTCGCGGCCGACGAAGCACCCTCTCGGAGATCAATGTCACGCCCTTGGTCGACGTGATGCTGGTTCTGCTGATCGTCTTTATGATTTCGGCTCCCCTGCTTACGGTTGGCGTACCGCTGGAATTGCCCAAGACCGAAGCCGGCTCGATGCAAGATCAACCCGAGCCTCTCACCGTCTCGATTGGTGCGGATGGTTCCATTCATGTGCAGGATCAGAGGGTGGCGTTCGTATCGCTCGCGCCGCGACTGCGGGCCATGGCTGGATCGACCGCCTCCAAGCCTATCTATGTGCGCGCTGACGGTCGTGCCGCCTATTCAATCGTCGCCCAAGTCATGGCCGCGCTTTCCACTTCGGGTTTCACTTCAATCAACCTGATCACCGATACCGGCGGCCCCTCCTCCGGCGGCGACCAGCCGCCAATTCCCTAGGCGCGGTGCGATGGGCCAGCGGTCAAAGACCTCCCCCGCTATGATAGGTTCGGTCGTTCTGCACGGCGTGCTGTTAGCGTCGGTGCTATGGCTCAAGCCTTGGGCGCGAGACCTGCCCATCGGGGCGGTGGTGCCAGTGAATATCGTCTCCAATGCCAGCTTCACCGACCTACGCGCCGCAATCCAGACAGAACAGGTACAGTCCGCCCAAACCGAAACCCCCGTCGCCGAAGCCCCCGTGGAACCCGCCTCTCCTGACCCGACCCCGTCGCCAGCTCCACCAAGCGATACCATATCCAAGCCCCAGGCTCCGAGCCCGGCAAAGCCCGAAAAACCCCTAGACCTCGACGCCCTGGCCGCCAGCATCGCCAAGACGACAAAACCCGCCGGCGGCAAAACCTCGTCGGCTTCCAAGGGTCCAGCGCGGCCAGAGACCGCGCTCGCCCCTCGCGCAGCTGCGGGAGCTGGTACCGGCCTTTCCGCTAACGCTATGTCGGGCCTAGCCAACGAACTGCAACGTCGATGGAACCCCAATTGCGAGGTCGAGGGAGGCAAGGATGTGACGATCCGCGTCAGCTTCACCTTGGGTACCGGTGGACGCCTCTCTGGCCTCGTCGAGGCTGGTGGCCTGGAGTCTTCAACAAATCCGGTCGTTAAAGCCGCAGCCGAGCGCGCCATCCGCGCTGTTCACCAAGCCGCCCCATTCTCGACGCTACCGAATGATTTCTTCGGTCAGAGAATTTCCGTAAACTTCAAAGCCCGCGAAGCGTGCGGCTAGAGGTCCCATATGCGATCAAAGACCCTACTCCTTGCCCTTGCCGCCATGTTCTTTGCTGTCACGACTTTTGGAGTCGCGCGGGCTGAGATCGAAGTCGACGTCAATAAGGGGGATATTCAGCCCTTGCCTATCGCCATACCAGCCTTTGGGGGCGATCATGGTGCAGAGATTGCTCTGGTCGTGACCAATAACTTGGAGCGGTCAGGCCTGTTTGCACCCGTGAATCCGTCGGCGTTCATAGAGCGGAATCTAGACGTGGCGGTTCAACCTCGGTTCTCCGATTGGAAGTCACTGAATGCCCAGGCCCTCTTGAACGGTCAGGTCACGGTTGAGGGCGGCCGCTTGCGGGTCGATTTTCGACTCTGGGATGTGTTCTCCGAACAGCAATTGCTCGGATTGCAATTCACTTCAACACCAGAGAATTGGCGCCGGGTTGCCCACAAAATTTCGGATGCTGTCTATGAGCGCCTGACCGGCGAAAAAGGATACTTCGACACACGGATTGTGTTTGTCGCTGAAAGCGGCGGGCGCACAAACCGGATCAAAACCCTTGCGATCATGGATCAGGACGGTGCCAATCCTAGCTATCTTACGGATGGCGGATCGATCGTGATGTCGCCTCGATTTTCGTCGACCAGCCAAGAGATTACCTACATGGCATTGCGGCCCGAGGGCTCTGCCATCTATCTCTTCAACTTGGAAACCGCCCGCCGCGAGAGCCTGGGACAATTCCCAGGAATGGTCTACGCACCGCGGTTCAGCCCGGATGGTTCACGTGTTGCTTTTGCCTCAGAGAACCGCGGTAACTCCGATATCTTTGTGATGAATCTCAAGAGTCGCACCGCTCAACGGCTGACATCAGACCCTTCGATCGACACCTCGCCATCCTTCTCGCCAGACGGCAGCAAGATCGTTTTCAACTCCGATCGCGGCGGCACACCACAGCTTTATGTGATGTCCGCTGACGGTTCAGGCGCGAGCCGGATATCATTCGGCGCGGGCCGCTACACCACGCCAGTTTGGAGCCCTGTCGGCGACTACATCGCGTTTACCAAGCAGGTCGGCGGACAATTCCACATCGGCATCATGCGCACGGACGGTTCGGACGAACGCCTCCTGACGACAAGTTATCTCGACGAAAGCCCGACTTGGGCACCAAATGGGCGCGTGCTGATGTTCAGTCGCGAGACCCCAGGGGGTGCTCCAAAACTCTGGACCGTTGACGTAACTGGACGAATTCTGCGACCGGCTCCCTATCCAGGGTCTGGGTCCGACCCTGCTTGGTCACCACTCTTGAACTGATCCAGATCGACAATTGAAATGACGACTTTGCGTGAATGCAACTACTCTGACGACTCAGGCGCAGATCGGCGTCTAGCGCGATCCCAAGCTTAAGAAGGAGACTACACATGCTGTTCAATATCAAATCTGCCGTGCAGCTGACCTTGATCACGGTGACATGTTTGTCCTTGGCAGCCTGCGCTTCCCGTCCCAAGCCGTCGGTCATGGTGCCCCAAGCCACGCCTCAGGCTCCGGTGGCCGAGGCTCCGGTCACACGTCCTGTCCGACCAGCTGCACCGGTCAGCCAAGGCCCTTTGCCTGGCTCCGAACAAGACTTCGTCGTGAACGTCGGTGACCGTGTTTACTTTGACCTTGATCAGTACGAACTACGCGCTGATGCAACGCCATTGCTGAACGGGCAGGCCGCTTGGTTAAATCGTTATCCGGCCATTCAAGTCCGCATTGAGGGGAATGCTGACGAGCGAGGAACCCGCGAGTACAACCTGGCTCTAGGTTCTCGTCGTGCCAACTCCGTCAGGGACTATCTCATTTCGCGAGGTGTACCAGCATCACGGATTGGCGCTGTTTCCTTCGGCAAGGAACGTCCCGTGGATCCGGGCACCGATGAGAGCGCCTACCAAAGCAACCGCAATGCACGGACTGCCGTCAGTGGCGGCGTGCGCTGATCGGTTCTGAAAGGACAACGCGTGCGACGTCAAGACTGCCTAGGGGTTGTGATCGGACTGGTCCTCTTTGCGGGGTCGACAAGTGTCTTGGCTCAGACACCCATTGACCCCCTTGATGCCCGCGATGCGCGGCGGATCGACAAAATGGAACAGGTTATGCGAGAGCTTCGCGCAATCGTCTTCCAGGGGCGCGACTCTGGAAGGCCGGTTGTCGTTCAACCTGCTGAAACTGACTATCAGCTTCAGGAAGTCACGCGCCGCTTGGCCGATCTGCAAGTCTCTCTGACCCGTTTGACCGGCGACCTCGAGGTTGCAAACCATGCTATTGCGCAAAATCGACAAGACCTTCAAGGACTTCAGGTCGCCAATCGCGACTTGACGGCGCGCGTCATGGGGCTTGAGCAGGCGAAGGCAGAGGTCGAAGCCGCACGCCTAGCTAGCGAGCAAGCCGTTGCGGCATCGGCCGCAATGTCGCCTGCCGATGTCTTCATCGCTGCCAAACAGGCCTATTCAAGCGGCAACTATCAAAATGCGGAGGCAGGTTTCGGCGACTATATTGCACGCTTCGGCGGCGCGCCGCGTGCTGCCGAAGCGAGGTACTGGCTGGGAAAGTCGCTCACAACGCGGTCGGCGCACGCAGACGCCGCGACGGCTTTCATTGGTGCGATCCGCGGCTGGCCCCAAACCCCGTGGGCTCCTGACGCGGTGGTCGAGCTATCTCGATCCCTGGTCCAACTTCGCAAGGCCTCCGATGCCTGTCGAACACTTGAAGAGCTGGCCAAGCGTTATCCTAAGGCTTCGACAAGCGTTCAAGCGCGGGCCGCGAGTATCAAGACGCAAGCGAAATGCACGGCCTGACGCCGTCAAACTGTGTCGAACTTACAATTCGTCAGGTGCTCGACACCCGGCTGGCTAAGACTTCCGATAAGCCAATTGTGCTGGGTCTATCGGGTGGCGGTGACTCGGTGGCCCTAGCCTTGGTCACGTCCCGCTGGGCCCGTGATCATAATCGGCCCTTGCACTTCATCACCATTGACCACGGTCTCAATTCAGATTCAGCGCGTTGGGGAGATACCTGCGCCGCCCTGGCGGCGAGGTTGAGGGTAGGCTTTCGCCAATTGGTGTGGAGGGGGGACAAACCTCTCACTGGCATTCCAGCAGCGGCCCGGGTCGCGCGCCATGGACTGCTTGCTGAGGCGGCGCGAGACCTTGGTGCCACCGTGATCTTGATTGGCCACACCGCAGACGATTGCACTGAAGCTGAGGTCATGCGTCAAACCGGTTCGACAACTCCCAATCCAACCGAGTGGTCGCCCTCTCCCGCGTGGCCTGCAGGCCGTGGTGTACACTTGCTACGGCCGATGTTGGATATCCGACGCGCGGATTTGCGTGAGTTTCTTGTCGCGCGCGGAGAAGTCTGGATCGAAGACCCCGCCAACGATAGCCTCTTGTTCGCAAGATCCCGAGCTCGGCTCGACTTGACCAAGAACCCGGCTCCAATAGCGATTAGGCGATCTCCAAAAGACCTAACCACGCTCTCTCGGAAAGTGCGATTTCAGGGTGAGTTTGTTCTGGCCCGTCAATCCTTGCGCGAGGCTTCCCGCGAAGTTGCTAGGGCATTGGTTGGAAGGGCCTGCGTCTGCGCAGGCGGCGGATCTCGCCCCGCCAAAGGTGCACGACTAGATCGCCTAACTAAGGCCCTGCTGGGTTCCGAGGACCTGGTTGCCACGTTGGTCGGCTGTCGGGTCGAGGCCGACCTAGAACAAATTCGGTGGGCCAGAAACTCAGGTGAAATTCGTCGCGGAGGCCGAGGCTCGTTGGCCATTGAGGGGGGTGTGGCTAGCATTTGGGATGGTCGGTTCGAGATCGTTTCAGATCGATCGGTGAGGATTTCTCAGCTTGCGGGCCATGGATCGAAGCTGTCATCGGCGGCCCAAACCGCGTTGAAGTCACTTCCTACAGCAGCGAGACCATCTCTGCCGATTGTCATGGACCAACAGGTCATCGCACCCTCCATCGAAGATGTGCCTGGTATCAAAGTATCAGATTTGACCTGGGAGAGGTTTCAAGCGGCCTGTGGCGAGTTTCAGGCAGAGCGTGACTGAGGTTGGCCCAGAACGCGTTGGATGCCGTGGACAATTGTTTCCGCGTAGCGCACGCCGAGCAAGCTAGCGTGGTTTGCACCTCTAACATCCAGAACGTAGCCCCGCCGGGATTCAACTGCCGGCGCATGTTGCAATGCCTTCAGCTGAGCCGGTAAACGTGTCGCGGAGGCGGTAATAACCGCGATTGGCAAATCTGGGTCAAACTTACCCAGTTCCTTGGCCTGCGCAGAGGTAACGAACCACTGGTCAACCTCCCGAGCGGCACCCTTTGCATGTCTCGCCATGCCATAGATTCGACGCTTCTCTCTGGCCGCCTCACCTTCCAAGCCGATCATATTCCCAGCTATTGCGGCTACTGGCCCCATGAAGCCCAGTCCAGACCAGCGCCCCACCAGGCCCATAGCCCGGCGATAGCCATTGAACATACGCGCGGCACTCGGCACGTCGACTGCTTCTGGAGCCATAGCATCGACCAATACAAGCCCGACGACCCGTGCCCGATTTCGCGAGGCGAAAATTGGCGCGAGTAGGCCCGCCATTGAATGACCGACGAGTACCAACGGGCCGCTTTCCTCGAGCCTGCAGAGCAGAGCCTCCAAGTCGGACACCAACGCTAGCCCATCTCGAGGTTCTTCACCGACGTCTGAATAGCCTAGGCCCGCCCGATCATAGGCCAGGCTGCGCATGTTGATCGCCTCCAATCGATTTTGGACAGCAGCCCAATCGGCGGCACAACCGAAAGCTCCACACTCAAAGACCACCAATGGACCGAGATTGGCTTTTCCAGCTAGCACCACGCGCAAGCGACGGCCGCCGATATCGATGAGATCACCACGAACTTGGTGACCGGGCGATGCCGCGATAGTCATACGGATATCCGAATTCCGAGATCAGCCATGCTGATACTCTTGTACCCCGCACGAGGGAGATTGGCTGCAGAAAGACGATGGTTCAAGCATATGTCAGGGGCCATCAATCAGGCAAAAGCTAAGTGAATGTTTGTCCCTCTCTGTCACCGGGAAGTGAGGGGAATACGACTGCTGGATGGACTCTTTTGTTTAGTCGCACTTAGACAGCCAGCCCCTGCATCTTGGCCGCCCACCGTCGCACTCGCTCAGGTCCGCCGAGCAGTTGCCGGTTCAGTCCAACACGCTTGAACCAATAGTGAAGCCCCAGTAGATCAGTGATACCCATACCGCCGTGCACTTCAGTCGAGGTTCGTGCGACAAATCGACCGATCTCCGAGAGGTGGGCCTTCGCATGGGCGGCAGTTACAGAGCTCTCCTCGACATCGGCGTCAAACCCATATGCCGCATACCAAACCAGGGATCGGGAAGGCTCGACCTCCGCTACCATCTCGGCGCACATGTGTTTCACAGCCTGGAATGAACCTATCACGCGACCAAACTGTTTGCGTTCTTTGGCATAGGCCACGGCCTTTTCGATCATCGCGTCGCAGGCCCCTAATGTATCGGCTGCCAGCATTACCCAGCCTGCGTCACGCAATCGAGCAAGTCCTTGTCGCCGTCCTGATAGAGACTCGCAGGCAACACTCTCGAACTGTAACGTTGCCATTCGACGGGTCTGATCTAGCCCTGGCATGAGGTCGATCGTCAAACCTTCAGCGTCACCTCGCACAAGGTGTAGGCCGCCGGTCTGGTCCGCTACGATAATTAGATCAGCCTCAACCCCATCCAAAACGAAGTGCGTCAGTCCATTTAATCGCCCCTCAGCAACAGAAACCCCGGCCCCATCCCGAAAACCGGCGACCGGTTCGGCGATGGCGATAGCTGCGGTTGCGGCCCCGGATGCCAGTTTCGGCAGCCACTCTGACTGCTGAGCCTGGGTGCCACCGTCCATCAGCGCCACGGGGGCGAGCATCGCGCCAAGAAATGGGCCGGGGCTGACAAACCGCCCGAAGGCTTCGGCTGCGAGCGCTGCATCAAGCAGGGTCAGCCCTAGACCACCGTAAACCTCGGGAATGAGCATCCCTGAAAGCCCGAAATCTACCATTGCAGTCCATAGGGTCGTACTATCGGTGGTCCCGTCCGCATAACTGCGAACCCGGTCTAGTGACGCGGCATGAGACAGGGTCCGAAGTAAAGCGTCCTGCATCATGCGTTGATCGGCCGTAAGGGAAAAATCCATCTTCAAACCGCCGCGAGCTTGGGTTCTCGCGGCAATCCCAGTCCGCGCTCGGAGATTATGTTTTTCTGAATTTGCGCCGTGCCACCGCCGATGATCAAACCAAGGTCGAACATGTAGCTGCGCTGCCAATTGCCCTTAGCCCGCAAGTGGGGGCCGTCTTCATAGAGCACCCCCAACTCACCCAACGCGTCAATCGCCAGAGCGGCAAGCTGATGATTCAGCTCGCACCCCTGCAGTTTCACCACCATCGCGGCTAAAGCCGCAGACTCGCCCGTCATCGCCGCTGTTAGGTTACGTAGGCCATTGAACTTCATCGACAGCACTCTGGCCTGAAGTTGCATCAGGCGATCAACCAATATCGGATCACTAATCAAACGTTGTCCGTCAACGGTCTCCTCCCTCATCAGGGAAACCAGAGACTGGAGTCTTGCCTCGGTCGCATTCGGATCCCCGAGCATGCCGCGCTCATGCTGCAGAGTCGCATTCGCGACGAACCACCCCCGCCCTCGCCCCCCAACCACTGCACTTTGTGGCACGCGGACATCGGTGAAGAACACCTCATTGAACTCCGCAGATCCGGTCATGGTTTTCAGTGGCCGAACCTCGATTCCAGGCGTCGACATTGGAAATAGAAGATAGGAAATCCCGTCATGTTTTGGGGCCGATGGCTCTGTTCGGACCAAACAAAAAATCATGTCGGCCTGAGCGGCTGTAGAGGTCCAGATTTTTGAACCCTGAATAAGGAAGTCGTCTCCGTCTTCGACCGCTTTGGTCTGAAGCGAGGCTAGATCGGACCCGGCTCCAGGCTCCGAATATCCCTGACACCAGACGACTTCCCCCCTGAGTGTTGGGCCAATCCAGGCCAACTTTTGTTCCTCGGAACCGACCTCGAGCAGAGTTGGGACAAGCATCGATATACCCTGACCGGTCAAACCTCGCGGCGCGCCTGCCTTGGTGAATTCCTCCGAGATGATCCGAGACTTCAAGATGTTCGGCTCTGCGCCATATCCACCATAGAGTTTGGGAATAGTCCGTGCTGCATAGCCGTGCTCGATCAGCAGGCATTGCCAAGCCAGGGCCGCCTCGCGCGGGCGGTCCACGCCGGCACCATCTGCGAAATCCGCGCGATGATCGTGGAGAAAGCCACGAACTTCATCGCGAAAAATCGTCATCTGGTCGTTGTGTCTCAGATCCATTGCGCGGCCTCCTTCACTAGACGACAAGTACGAGCACCTGACAGAGGCCGATTCAAGTCTCACCCAAGGGAAACGGCGGCTAACACATGACGATCTTTCGCCTTGGCGCACAAAGTGGGGGGTCTCAAAAGTCGCTGTAATCATTGGGAGTTCATTGATTTTTGGCGAGCAGAGATAGCCCCGGTAACCATTTCTTCAATGCGTTTCCGATACCCAAGTAGAAGCGGGTAGAGCGCGGTAACACCCTGCGGGTCGCTAGGCCCTCGGAGGCGTTCACAGCCCGACTGGTATAGTTCGGCAATCCCGGACTGAACGTTCAGTCTGGATGGGGATTTTCATGACTAAGACGGTACTTGCCATCGACGATAGCCGTACCATGCGCCAGATGGTGAACCACGCACTTGTGGAGGCAGGGTATAGAGTGTTGCAAGCTGGTGATGGCATCGAAGGTCTAGAAGTCCTTCAGGCACATGGACGGGAAATTGACGTCGTCGTCACCGACATCAATATGCCGCGCATGGATGGATTTGGTGTGATTGATGGCGTTCGAGCTGACCCTGCTCATCGCGCGACTCCGATCCTTGTCCTCACGACAGAAATTGACAGGGCCAAGAAAGAGCGTGCCCGTTCAGCGGGCGCGACCGATTGGATCGTCAAACCGTTCAATCCCGTGAAACTCGTCGAAGCCGTCCGCAGAGTTGCTGGCAGCTGACCGATCAATTCAAGTTAATTTGGCTGGAGGGGATCGATCATGCCCCTCCAAACATATGACCGCAGCGGTCTAAAATCCCCAGTCTGGATTGGCGGCTTAAGTGGGGCGGGCAAATCTCTGACTGACCTGGCGAAGCCCCTGTAGGATCGCCTCACCACCGGCACCGTCGCGCGCGCCCTCGGTATGCAGCAAGAGGCGGAAAGCGCGAAGATGCACAGCAACGGCGTTGGATTCCCACG
>JANLPX010000342.1:0-3480 GCA_031367485.1 Alphaproteobacteria bacterium
TGGCGTCTTCCTTCTCCCAAGGGCTGGCCTTCATCTCTTCGAAGCCAGAGCGGACGATGACCTTGACCTCTTCGCCGCCCAGACGGCGCGAGGTGCGGCAACAGTCCATGGCGGTGTTACCGCCACCCAGGACGATCACCCGGCGACCGATCTTGCTCACATGCTCGAACGACACCGAAGACAACCAGTCGATGCCTATATGGATATTGGCGGCGGCTTCCGTGCGCCCAGGAAGGTCGAGGTCGCGGCCACGCGGCGCGCCCGTGCCGATGAAGATCGCGTCATAGCCTTCACTCAACAGGGACTTCAGACTATCGATCCGCTGACCCAGGCGCATGTCGAGGCCCTGACCGGTGATGTAACCGACCTCTTCGTCGATCACCTCTTCCGGCAGGCGGAACCGCGGGATCTGGCTGCGGATCATGCCGCCGGCCTTGGCGTCAGCGTCATAGACGACCAAGTCATAACCCAACGGTGCCAAGTCGCGGGCCACCGTCAGCGAGGCAGGGCCAGCGCCAACCAACGCGATACGCTTACCATTCTTGGTGGTAGCGAGCGGCGGCAGGCGATCTGTAATGTCGGACTTGTTGTCAGCCGCCACCCGCTTGAGGCGGCAAATCGCGACCGGCTCATCCTCCACCCGACCGCGGCGGCAAGCCGGCTCACAAGGCCGGTCGCAGGTTCGCCCCAAAATCCCCGGAAACACATTGGATTTCCAGTTGACCATATAGGCATCGGAATACCGCCCCTCGGCGATCATCCGGATATATTCGGGCACCGGCGTGTGGGCCGGGCAGGCATATTGGCAATCGACAACTTTATGGAAGTAGTCCGGGCCGTCGGTACTGGTCTTCAACAAGACGCTATTCCTCCTCGGACGCTCTTAGCCTCGCAGGCGGCACCCCGGAGGCCCTACCATCAAGGCCACCTCCGCGCCCGCCCCCGACGCGGCGTTCACCCCATCTAAAACCTGATCGCGACCCGCGCCAACCCGCTTTCTGATCATTGATCACATCAGCTCCAAGTTTCGCATCCTACACGCGTGCGGCGTAGGAGTTTGACAGGGCCTCGTTTTCGAGAAAGGTTAACTTTCATTAAGATACTCGCCATCGAGTCTGGGAGAGCTGGCCATGCCATCGCCGTTCGAAATTGCCGACGAAGTCGCCGCCGATCTCCACGACGCAATAACCTCGCCCTTCGAAGCAGACGTCGATTCAGAGATAAATGGCAGGCGGGCGGCGGCTGAAAATCCTGAGGCCCTGCGACTGGCGCGCGCCCTCTAACGGCTAGCCAAATTGTTAACCTTGATGGGGTGACATTAGCTAACCAAAGACGGGGGGTCTTATGGTCGTTCATCTGGCGCAGCCTGTTCCCGAAACCTCGGCGCGAATCCTCATCGCCGAAGATAACCCGCTCAATCGTAGTATGCTGCAGGCGCTGCTGGAATCGGCGGGGCTCAGCGTCGAAACCGTTGACGATGGCCACCAAGCCGTAACCGCTTGGTCTTACGCCACCTGGGACGTCATCGTGATGGACATTCACATGCCCGGCCTCGACGGATTTGGCGCAGCCCGTGAAATCCGGGCGCGGGAAATTGCCAACGGTGGACCTCGTACGCCGATCATTGCCCTGACAGGCGATGCCAGCACCGCATGTCAAGAGGCCTGCCTAGCTGCAGGCATTGATCAAATTTCCACCAAGCCGATTGATCTCGAAGGCCTGTTGAGTGCCATTGATCTAGCCCTCACCCAAGCTATGCCTCTGCGCCGTACCGCTTAGTGCCCAACTATTTCTTGACGGCCTGAACCTCGATTTCCGCCAGCATACCCGGCGCGACCAGAGCCGCGACCTGCATGGTCACGCGCGCAGGCTTGTTGGGCTGATCGGCGGTCCCGAAATACTGAGTATAGCCCTCCATCATGCCGGCAAAATCCATCTTGCCGCCCTTGGCCGCGTCTCCCACCAGATAGACCCGCATCATAACCACGTCGCCCATGGTCAGACCCTGACCCTTCAGAATGTCTTGGATCTTCTTCATGATCCCTATCGTCTGGGTCTTGGTGTCGCCGAACTCAGGAGCCGTACCCGCCGGTGCACCAGCATTGAGCACGGGTGGCGTCTGCCCACTGACATAGAGTGTCGCATATCCCGCCGGAACGTAGGTCGCTGAGGCGATGGCCGAAGCTGGCGCTCCAATATGGGCGACCTGGGCGGCGGCTGGGCTTGCGGTGGTGATTGCGATCAGGGCGCCGAGAAACTGCAGACTACGCATTCTTATCTCCGTTGGGATTGCAACGTCCCGAGCACATTGCGACGGGTTGGCGGCTACTGGGCAAGGTTCAGCGCCTTCGTGAACAGCTTCTCCACTGATCCCCCTCCAAAGCACCTAGTTGCCGCCGTTCTGGCTAGAGTTTCGGCAAGGGACGCCCATGTTTCGTGCATTTTCCAGATCCGGCCAAAATCAGCCAAACGCGTCTGCGTGATCTAGGCAGTGAGCTGGGCTCCCCGACGCCAATCCTGTCTGAAATTCTCCCAATACGGATGAATTTTCGGGCAAGTCCCGGCGATTTCACGCCTGGCGGCCCGTTCCGCCGAGTTGAGCTTGGCAGTGGAATAGAAATCGGTTTGAGATTGAGGGTTTCAACATTGAATAGATTTCTGATGACTTTTTATGCAGTAAATTCAGCAATGACGTTATTTTATACAGTGCATAATTTGTATTCAATAAGGATAATAAATAATCATATCAAAACTTTCCAATGCAATCCCCCAACAATTGGCCATTTATCTCGGTTTTTGCCCTACCGATCAAGTCGGAGATCACATTCTATGCGTGGTGTCCGAATTCTTGACCACTAAGACTGACTTATTCTCACAACTATCCTGATCGCCATGCAATTGGACTTGGGCTGGGATTCACGCGGCGATCAGACGCCGCCAATAACAAGGGGTGCATATGACCAATACGAACAAACTGCGGCTCATTGCCGGAATGTCTGCCTTTAGCTTGATGACCTGGACGGGCCAATCAGCCCTTGCGGCCGACGCGGCAGACGCTTCTACCGTCGAAGAAGTCATTGTTACCGGGACGCGGCAAACGGGCCTCAAGGTCATCGACAGCCCGGCACCGGTCCAGGTGGTTGATAGTGCCGCCCTACAGCGTTCGGGCCAGACCGATCTGCGCATTGGGCTAGCCAATATGGTGCCGTCCTTCAACGCCCAGGCTTTCGGTGGCGACACGGCTAACTTGACCCTTTCAGCGCGCTTGCGCGGCCTCAGCCCCAACCAAGCTTTGGTGCTTGTGAACGGCAAACGTCGGCATACCACCGCTAATTTTGCCGTGTTGGGTGGAGCCTATGGTGGCGCGGCCGCGACTGACCTGAACTTCATTCCCACCGCTTCCATCGGCCGCATCGAAGTACTGACGGACGGTGCAGCCGCGCAATACGGCACCGATGCCATTGCCGGCGTCATCAACAT